>NZ_JBMDWV010000206.1:0-10267 GCF_048594605.1 Spirosoma sp. | reverse complement strand
TTAGCCTGAGTAGCGAACTGGGCTTTGTGCAACAATACATTGATCTGCAACAAGCACAGCTGGACGATGGGCTACAAATTATTCTAGACATAACCCCTGAATACCTAGCCTATGAAATCGTACCCGTAACGCTTCAAAACCTGTTTGAGAATGCTATCAAGCATAATACCACCGACGAGGACAGCCCGCTTCGAATTCGGGTGTTTGTCCAGGATCGGTATGTATGGGTGGAAAATAACCGTCAAAAAAAGCCGCTGGTCAAAACCTCAAACAAACAGGGGCTGGATAGTCTCAAAAAACTCTATGCCTACCTAAGTGACCGGCCGCTGCTGATTGAGGAGACCGACACGACGTTCATTGTGAAAGTGCCTTTGCTTTGAGCTGATCAATTTCTGGCAATGACTTTGAGCTATCTGCTTAACTCCTATCCTATACGGTTCATAAATTCTCGGCCGTTCACTGACGTATTACTTAAAAGGAGATAACACCTTCCAGAATTATACTCCAGATTACTTCAGCAGGCATCGCCAGCGCCTGTGCGGCATAAATGGTGCAGGTCCTATACCCCATGTGAACAGCCGCCAAACTGGCTTGGTCACAGGTAATGACAAAGTCGCCGTTACGCTGACGGAGTATGGTAAACGGAATATGTTTATCAGCTCGGACCTCCACCCACTTATGGCCAACCACAGAAGAGCCATTCCGGTCAGGCTGATAAGTACCGGACGCTTCATACCAATGGGATGCAATGTCTTTCATATTGATTGGGATAAACGACTATCCGTACCGTTTTACTTGGGTAAGCCTTGCCCCTGAAAAAGTAGTGGACACGATTCTACTGTTAAGGAATAGGCAAGCAGCGTTTAATTTTTCGTGTTTCACTACGTCTAAATAACCTGTCAGGGCTGTTTTCTACAGCATTTGCTTGTCAACCGTAAAGTCAAAAACGGCTCCGACGCAACCACCGAAACCATTTTCAACACCTAAAATGCTTGTACTTGTCTGACTATACAAGATCAACCGGAGATGATCGAACGTATCTCCATATACGCATCAGGGATTCACGACAAGATTTACCATTTCGTACGCATACAGGACCGTTTTGGGCAGCACACCGCTTTGGCCATTGTATTCTATTTTTTTCGTCACAAAGCCGTCCGTGTCCAGCGAGTACACATAAACCAAATCACTGGGGAGCGTGACGAAGGTCGTTCCCGGAGCCGGCTTATACGATACATGTTTGGGAAGGTGCTTGCTGGACTTGCCAAAAATGCGCAGGTAGGTATCGTGCGCAGTCATCCTGGGGACCGTTATGTTCAACGGATAGGCATCGTGTAGCAACGGGGCACCCGCTGGCTGATCATACGCAAATGTGATGTCAATGCCCTCTGAAACACCCGTAGAAAGCCTCGCTCTCTCCATATCGCCGTCAGCGTTATAGTTGTAGGTGATTCCGCCAACACAACTGTTTTGATTCATACAAGACCATAACTGGCCTTTATCCGTATATGTATATATCCAGTGGACATCACTATAACTCCCGGCTTCGACGGATTCCGTACAGCGACCGCTGGCGTCAAGAGTAAACGTTTCATCATGCAGAACGATCTTTCCCTGATGGGTAAACGCCCGAATCTGGCCAGGAGTGTAGGTGTAGTCGGTCTGAACAGGCATACTGCCCCGAACGGGAGTCGTCACCGACAGCAGTTGACCATTGGCCGCGTAGGTCAGCTTAGCCTCCCCATATTGGGTAAGCTTGTGCACTTGGGGAATGCTTACGTCAATACTATTCTGCGGGGCAGCTGTACGGGCACTAGCGGTTGAGTTTGGGGTGAGGAAACTGTCTTTCTCGCAGGCAATCAGGCCGATCGACAGGACGACACACGTCAGTAGGGTACTGGGTTTAACAAAGGTTTTCATCGGTATTTTGTTGTTTTGATTGACTATGAAGCTACCCACTATGGGTGCCTTGTTGTTTATTGTGGAGCAAAGGTGCGCCTAACGGAGGTAGGTCATCAACTGTTTTAACGCCACTGGTTCTGTTTGCCAATTAACTAGTGGACAATTCAAGCTGAAGTGTTTTAGGGCGTCAGGTGCCAGACAAGTAATTGTCCCGCTGCTCCACATATCCTCAAAAATTGGTGGCCCTATTACTGGCCAGATGGGCCTCAGTTTCTAGCGGCAATGTACGGCCAACCACTACCAGGCAGGCTAAAACAATTTAGCCTCGATTGCCTACCCGTTAAGCGCTCAATAGAGCCAATAAGCCTTCTATTTTTGATTGACCAGCCTGACCAGGCCAACCTTTGTATCGTTCAACCACACCAGGTGATTGGACAGCATTCACAAATCTATTTTAAACAACAACTACCATGAATTCTTTTTTAAAAATTACGACCAGTGCCCTGAGTTTCGCTTTTTGTATCGGCTTGTCGTCCTGTGAAAAAGACGCCTTACTAACACCGCCGGCCCCAACTCCCAAGTCGGCTGACATAGCCCCTGAGACCGCCCCGCAGACAATCACCCCAACGATACCCAAAAAATATACGCTGGTTAAACAGGGCGAGTATATGCTAACCTATAAGCCTGATGGAAGGCTGGCAAGTGTGCGGAAGGGTGCAAAAAGAACCACATTCGAGTATAAGGTGAATCCTACTAGAATAATCGCTTATAGCTCGCTAATTTCGTATAATGGGGGAGTTGAAAGTGGAGGAGTTACGCTTAAAATCACTACTCTTTACCTGAATAATGACAATATGGCCCTCCGGAGTGAGGTGATTACACACGATCTTACCACAGGCCAGTTTTCTACGCCCCAGAAATTTGGGTATGTCTATGAGAATAAGCGCCTGGTCAAATGCTATAATGTGGAAGATCCCAATGCAGAAACTACCGTATTTGGTTACGACACGAATGGGGACTTATCTTCGGTGAAGGTAGAAACAAATGGAAGGCTGGTTTATTCGGATCAGTATACCTATGGAAACCGAGGTATTCCGCAGGCGGATCTTTATCCGCTTAATCCTACGTTCTCGTTTTTTGGCCAAGATAACTCCGATGGGACGGCATTGATGTTTTTGCCAGTATTCGGGAAGTTCAACAAACACCTGGTCCAGACGATCACCCGCACCCAGACCGGCCCTGCCAAGGTCTTGTTTAACTACGGATACAAGTACAATCTCAACGCGGATGGATACGTAACGGATCGCGAACGCTGGAACCAGACCACTAATCAGAAAATCGAAACGGAAACGAGCGACTATAAGGTAGAGTCGGTTCCCACCAAGCTATAGGAAACGCTGTATTAGACGTTGTAGGGTTGGTCAATATTCGTACGAGTGTTGACCAACCCTACAGTAGGTGCATTATTCGGACGAGACATCATGAAATCGTGCATTTAAAAGAAGCGATTATTGTACTAATTTAGATGTTAACTAATTGTTATTAAACAACTTACATGAGGCATTTTCAACGGTAAAAAATCGTTCACGAAAACGTCCGATGTCTTACACTGAAATAGGTCGTCGATTTTTGGTGAAAATCTGACAAGCTATTTCAGTGTAAGACACCCTGTTATTTTCCGTTTTTGACTACGTATTCAGGGAATCGCACGAACTGGGTGAACGAATTGACATTGCGAATCCAGTTACGCACTACGATTTAGTACAGGTTCTGAAAAGTGGTAACCCTGTCAATCTCCGCAAAGCCATATACACCCATCTGGCCCCGCACTACAAAAGTATTATCGAACTAAAACGATAGCCGTATTGGTTATAGTAGTCGTTCCAAGGACTGCAATATCCTGAACATGAGCAAGTTCTAGCAGAAGCATTATCGACAGATAAGTTCATGAACAAAGTCATCAGTATTAGTCTGGGCTTAGTGATCGTTGGTACGGCCACCTTAACCGTCTTACCCGTCTGGCTTAGTAAGTCGGTTGATTACAATGCGGACGTGAAGCCGATTTTGAACAAGCACTGTATGAGCTGCCACGGCGGGGTTAAAAAAGCCGGGAATGTCAGCTTTCTGTTTGAACACGAGCTCACGAAACCAGGCAAATCAGGAAAAACCCCCATCGTGCGTGGTGACGCTGAGGCCAGTGAAATGATCCGCCGTATCCTGTCGAACGACCCGGAGGAAAAAATGCCGAAACATGCTCCGCCCCTGAGCCCGCAGGAAGTAAGGATTCTGAAACATTGGATTAATGAGGGAGCAACCTGGGAAACCCACTGGGCGTATAAACGAATTGAAAAGCCAGATGTACCTCCTTTACGTACAGTCAGCAACCTGTTCGGTCTCCTGCCAAACAGTGCGCAACGGTGGGCAAAAAATGAAATCGATCCCTTCATCCTCCAGAAACTAAAGGAAAATGGGCTTTCCTTTTCCCAGGAAGCCTCTAAAGCTACCCTGATTCGGCGCGTTAGTTTGGATTTAACGGGCCTACCTCCTACCGAGAAGCAGGTACGCGATTTTGATCGCGATACGTCCACACGGGCTTATGAGACGCTGGTAGACCGGCTGTTGCAATCGCCCGCTTATGGCGAACGATGGGCGGCTATGTGGATGGACCTGGCCCGCTATGCAGATACGAAAGGGTACGAGAGCGACGGCGGCCGAACCATGTGGCCCTACCGGGACTACGTCATCAAATCCTTCAATCAGGATAAGCCGTTCGACCAATTTACGATTGAGCAGTTAGCGGGCGATCTACTGGGCAAGAAAAAAGACGGGTTTCCTCTGGAAGAGAACCTGATTGCTACGGGTTTCCACCGTAACACTATGACCAACAACGAGGGCGGTACGAGTGATGAGGAGTTTCGGGTGGCCGCGCAAATCGACCGGGTAAACACCACCTGGGAAGTCTGGCAGGGCACTACATTTGGCTGCATTCAGTGCCACAGCCATCCGTATGATCCCATTCCGCATGAGGACTACTATAAATACATGGCGTTCTTTAACAATTCCCGGGATGAGGACGTCTGGGATGAATGGCCTAAGCTTCGCTTCTACAAAGGAGATGACTCGGCCCGGGTTGCGCGTATCAAGGAGTGGATTAAACAATACGATCCGGCGCAACTGAATGAGAAAACCCAGTTCATGCGCGTTCTGGAGCCGAAAATTAATGCCCACACGTTTGTACAGGGCGATGCCTCAACCTCACTGCTAATTTCTTACTACGGAATTAAGGATAAGGGCAACGCACATGTTCCGCAGGTAAACCTCACCGATGCCGGGAGCGTCGTATTACGCTCGACAACAAAGGCCAAAAACGCCGTTCTGACACTGCACCTCGACCAAGTAAACGGCCCCATTGTGACAACACTCGCCGTACCGACCCGCGATACGGTGTTGATCGCGCCCATTTTACCAGCTGTAGGAAAACATGACGTGTATCTTTCGCTGAAGAGTACTACGTCCCCACAGGAATGGGTCAGGATTGACTGGGTATCGTTTCAGAAAAACTTGCCCGGCTCAGACCAGCCGGGCTACCCCGCTATATTAGCCGATTACAGCACCTCACTGACCCGATCACCCGAAAGCATGCCCGTCATTTGGGAGGGACAGGGCGATTTTGCCCGCAAAACGCAGGTATTCATTCGGGGTAACTGGATGGTGAAAGGCGCTGAGGTACAGCCCGATGTTCCTAAACTTCTTGCCCCTATGCCGCCCCATTTTCCAAAGAACCGACTGGGACTAGCCAAGTGGCTGGTTAGCCGGGATAACCCACTTACCGGTCGCGTGATCGTCAACCGGTTCTGGGAGCAGCTTTTCGGGCGGGGCATTGTTGAAACGGTAGAAGATTTTGGTTCGCAGGGGGCGGAACCGTCTCACCAGGCCTTGCTCGACTGGCTGGCGGTGCAGTTTATGGAACAGGATCACTGGCAGGTGAAGAAACTGCTCAAACGAATTGTGCTGTCGGCTACCTACCGGCAACGCTCGGAAACAAATCAGGAAGCGATCCGGAAAGATCCGTATAACCGATGGCTGTCGCATGGACCGCGGGTGCGGCTGAGCGCCGAGCAGGTACGGGATCAGGCGCTGGCCTGCAGCGGACTTCTCTCCCGTAAACTATACGGGCCCAGCGTAATGCCCCCGCAACCGGATAAAATCTGGCAATCTCCCTATAACGGAGAGAGTTGGATCGTCAGTCAGGGCGAAGATCGCTACCGACGCGGTATCTATACGTACTGGAAACGTACCGCACCCTACCCGTCCATGACTACGTTCGATGCCCCCAGCCGGGAATTCTGTCAGTCAAGACGGATCGCTACCAATACGCCTTTACAAGCATTAGTTACGCTGAATGATCCAGTTTATCTGGAAGCCGCTCAAACGCTGGCAGCTACGATGCAACAGCGTGGAAAAACGCCAGCTCAACAGCTACGGGCAGGCTACCAACTGCTAACCTTCCAGCCCATCGAAAGTCGGAAATTAACGGTGCTTCTTGGCATTTATCGAGACGCGTTGTCAACGTTTAAAACTACTCCTTCCGATGTGGACAGTTTGCTGCTTTACAGCAAGCAAAAATCTCCGGAACTGGCTGCCCTGACAATTTCGGCCAATGTTCTATTGAATCTTGACAAGGTAGTTACCAAAGAATGATTGCTCAACGCCCGAGACCCCATCGTAGAATGAATGTATTATGGACAAGCTACTGAACGAACTACGGCACGCCGACCTGCAGCGTCAAACCCGGCGCCATTTCCTGCAATCCGCTGGTTTCGGGTTGGGTATGCTGGGTCTGGGCTCCCTGCTGGACGCGTGCGGACCGTCACGGGAGAAACCAGCGGCCGCGCTTCCAGTAGCAACGGAAAAAGTAGCGCAGTTCATTCCTAAAGCCAAGCGGGTCATTTACATCCATATGGCCGGAGCGCCTTCTCAGCTGGAATTGTTCGACTACAAACCCGAGCTGCTCAAATACCACGGTAAAGATTGTCCGGCCGCTTTTCTGGAAGGAAAAAAGTTTGCCTTTATTCAGGGCGTACCGAAGATGCTGGGCCCTCAGGGTACTTTCAAACAATATGGTCAATCCGGCGCCTGGCTCTCCGACTACCTGCCTTATCTGCAAACCGTGGCCGACGAGATTACTTTCCTGAAAGCCATGCACACAGATCAGTTCAACCACGCGCCGGCTCAGCTCTTACTGCACACTGGAAGTGCCCGGCTCGGCCGCCCAAGTTTAGGAGCCTGGGCGGTGTACGGACTCGGCTCCGAAAATCAAAACTTACCTGGCTTTATTGTACTGGCGTCGGGTGGTCGTCAGCCCGACGCGGGAAAAAGTGTTTACGGCAGTGGGTTTTTGCCGTCGGTTTACCAAGGGGTGCAGTGCCGCACAGGTGGTGATCCGGTGCTATACGTAACGGATCCCCACGGTATGAACCGAAACCTGCGCAAAAAGACCATTGATGCCATCAATAACCTTAATCGGCAGACATACGAAGAAGTACAGGACCCGGAGATTCTAACCCGGATTAGCCAGTATGAGATGGCCTTTCGGATGCAGATGTCGGTGCCGGAGGTGATGGACGTATCGAAAGAGCCGCCCTTTATTCTGGACATGTACGGCGTAAAACCCGGCGAGGGGAGTTTTGCCATGAACTGTTTATTAGCCCGTAAACTAGTGGAAAATAATGTTCGGTTCGTGCAACTTTTCGACTGGGGCTGGGATGGTCATGGTACGTCATCGGCGGATAATGTCGAGGGCGGATTGCGGCATAAATGCGCACTGTCCGATAAACCCGTGGCGGCCTTATTACAGGACCTGAAAATGCGGGGTCTACTGGAAGAAACCTTGGTGGTATGGGGCGCAGAATTCGGTAGAACCCCCATGCAGGAAAACCGCAATGGGGTAGTTATGCCCTATATGGGCCGGGATCATCACTTGGAAGCCTTCACGATGTGGATGGCTGGCGGTGGCACTAAGAGAGGTTATACCCACGGACAAACCGATGAACTGGGCTATTACGGCGTAAACGACCGCGTCCATGTTCACGACTTGCAGGCGACTATTCTACACCTCATGGGCTTCGACCATGAGAAATTTACGTACCCGTTCCAGGGTCGGAACTTCCGCTTAACCGATACTGCGGGCAAGGTTATTACTAATGTAGTAGCTTAATTGACAATGGTCAGCACAATTTAGGATGGGTCATTAAAAAATCGAACAGATAAACGTCCGTATCTTTTCAGGACGAGACATCAAGATATTGATATGTGATCTTTTTAATTAATCACATATGAAATGACTATTCAGTAGAAACCACTGATCACAGATTTAGATACCGCTAACTAAGTAGATGCCCAACTTAGGAAAAAGCTTATTTTGTTGGTACTACAGTGGCTAAATGTGTTCGGTAATCAGGTTTACAACAGGTTAAGCGCTGGCCTAAGCTTTCTTCTTTTCCGCGACAATCTCACTCAGCGAGTTCACCAGCTTGTCCAGATCCGCCAGCGTCGTGTACACGTGGGGCGTTACCCGAACACAGCTAATGTTTTCCCAGACCGTAGGCGAGGTATTAATCTTATATTTGGCCATGAGTTTCCCCTCTACTTCGCCCGGCGTCATGCCGTCGATACTTACTCCGCAAATACCGCAGGAGAACTGAGGTTTCAACGAGGTCGATAAGCGAACACCGGGTAGTTTGAGGGCTTTTTCAGCCCAGTAATTTTTTAAAAACCGCACCCGCTCTTCTTTACGTTTACTGCCAATGGCGTTGTGAAAATTGATGGCTTCCCCAATGCCCTGCTCAATGGCAAAACTGCGGGTACCCAGGGTTTCAAATTTACGGATGTCGCTGCTTTTCGGTTGGCTATTACAGAGCAGTGGCCAGATGTTAGCGATCTTTTCCTTCTTGATCCATAACATGCCTGTACCGACCGGGGCGGAGAGGAACTTGTGTAAGCTGGTACCGAAATAATCGCAGCCCAGTTCGGGGATTTTGAAGTCCAGTAAGCCAAACGAATGCGCCCCATCGACCAGTACTTCGATGCCACGTTTGTGGGCCATCTGACAAATTTTCTGTACCGGCATAATTTGGCCGACCCAATTGATGACGTGCGTTACGTGAAGGAGTTTTGTTTTGGGCGTGATGGCGTTTTCGTACTCGCGAACAATCAGCTCGTCGTCTTCAATCGGAAATTTGAAATTCAGTTGCTTATATACAATGCCTTCCCGCTGCGCCCGTTGTCGCCAAGCCTGAATGATATTCGGGTAATCTTGCAGGGTCCCGATCACTTCGTCACCCTTCGCCAGATCGAGTCCGTAGATGACCGTATTTAGTGCTTCGGTAGCGTTGCGGTTGATGGCAACCTCGTCGGGCAACGTACCAGCCAGTAAAGCCAGTTTTTCGCGCACAGGCTCACGTCCCTGATCCAACAGTCGCCACATGTAGTAGGACGGTCCCTGATTGATCATTTGGTTATAGCGTTCAACAGCCTGCTGCACTACGAGTGGCGAGGGAGAAACGCCCCCATTATTGAGAATAATAATGCTGGAGGACGATGCCGTATAGCCCTGCTGAATGGTGTGCCAATAATCTTCGTCAGCGGCAACTTCCAGCGGACTAAGGTGCTGTACACGCTGGTTAGCAGCGGCCAGGTCGGCCCCATGCGTAGTTTCCAGAAGACTATTGACGGATAACGCACTCCCGGCAACGGCCAGCTTTTTAACGAAATTTCGACGATTATGCGCCATACTTACCTTCATGTTTAGTCGGTCAATAAAATATCACACCAGTACTTAATAGCCTGTGTCTCTCCACCAAAAGTACAGGCGCAGGCGTTACGTTATAGATGCCGTTAACACCAACCAATATGTGATCTACGCCAAAATCAGTTTGTAATACGTATCATCCAGAAAAACTTAGTTTTGCTTGCTCAACTGTACCAATCGATTCCAGAGCTCTTATTCGTTCGGCGTAACCGTTACTTCCCGTATTTTTATGGCTTTACGTTCCTGATCTGGCTCATTTTTATAGCGGAAGTCCGAATAAATTACCAAAAATCTGTCGGGACCAGTGGCCAGTATACCCGTATACCCGCACGACACCAGATACTGTAATTCCATACGCGTACTCTCATAGGGCAACATCTCAAAACCGTCCGTCCAATCCTGGCTCCCACCTGTTTTGGTGAACCGCAATTGAACGCCCGGTCGACCCGAGGCTAAGACCGTGACCCCATTGGCTAGCCGTAACAAGCGCGGTAACGCACCTGCGGGGGCGATGGCTAGCGGCTTTGTCCAGCTCCGGCCCTGATCGTACGACCG
>NZ_JBMDWV010000205.1:0-9383 GCF_048594605.1 Spirosoma sp. | reverse complement strand
GGGGTGTTGTTGGGGGTGGTGTGGTTTTAAAAACCCCCCCACCACCCGGTTTTGAGAATCGCAACGGCGAACCGGCCGCTCGCGTCAGGTTTAAGAACCTGACGGCACATAGAGCTATGCTTTGGCTTCTACTGCATTAGCTTCTCCAGATCATCAAATTTGCGAATAGCGTTGGCGGGAAGGTTTTCCCCTTTTTCGCCGAAAACGTACATAGCCGGATACTTCTCAATGGTACATTTCGACTCGTCGATGTTTCCGGCTTTGTCCTGTACTTTTTTGAGATCGAGTGAAAAGTTTTTCGCCAGAAAATCGTACAGGGCCAGCCGTTTATTTTTACCATAATCGTGGCCTTCCTGCGGCAGATGTACATTTTTTACTACGTCGGTTTTGCCGTAGAAACCATAAATCCGTTGCAGAAAAGGAAATTCTGTGTCCGGGACGTGCTGCGTCCAGTCTTTGCCGTCGGAAATCACCAGTTGCGGGCGGGGAGCCGCCATAGCCGCTATCTCGACGTTATTCGTACTATTGCCGCACAGATGCACGCCCATCCCACTTTCGCAGGGGCAGCCCCCGCTGTGATAGGACGACAACATGACCACGGGCACACTCAACGTAATGCGGTCGTCCAGCGCCGTGAGCAACATCGTCTGGCTGCCTCCGCCCGATCCGCCACTGATGGCTACACGCTTCGAATCAGCATTTTTGAGGGTGAGCAGCCAGTCCAGAATCCGCATCCCGTTCAGAATCTGAATCGTTTGGGCAAGACTTTTACGATGATCTTCGGCTTTAAACTGCAGAGCCGATTCGCCCCAGGCAAACAGATCGTAGCTAAACGCCATCGCGCCCATCCGCGCCTGCATCGCGCAACGATACTGACTATCGGCCCGGTAGCGTCCGTCACCGAAGTGCCCGTCCGGATTCAAAACAACCGGCATCTGGGCCTTAGTATTCAGGGGCTTGTACAGCGAACCCGCTACGTATAAACCCGGCAAGGTTTCAATCGCTACGTTCTCTACCGTATAGCCGTCATACGTTCGTTTGTTGGTAATGATCGGCTGGCTAGTAGGTTTGGCAGGTAGGTGCGACAGTTTCAGGGCTTCCCACATGCAGGTACGTAACTCGGCTTTGCGAGTCGACCAGCTCGCTACGTCCTGATAAAACGTAGCGAGATACGCAAGCTGTTGCTTGCCTTCGTCGGGTGTTTTGAGGTGATACTGATACGGCTGGAGTTTGTACTTCTTATCGCCTTCTTTGGCGAACGTAATGTCCTGCGAAGCCAGAATATTGGTCATGGTTTTCTCGACATCGGAAGGGCGAAAACGCCAGTCAGCATAGGTAACGTACTTGTCTTTGACTAACTCCTCCGGGTAGCGAATCTTAACCGAGTAGCGGGCCTCGATCTGGCTGATGACGTCTTTCAGCGGTTTTCTGAATTGACTATCGGAGGTCTGAGCAGATGCGGTTGTTACGTAGCTAATGAGCAGAATAATGGCACCTAATTTCCGCAACCGTGATCCTGTTGACGTTTCGACCGAAGGGGCGTTCGCGTTTCGGGGCGGGTTAGCTGCGTCTGCTACGTCTGAAACGCTGGATTTGGACGCGTTGCGCCAGCCGCTGTACAGCAGGTTTTGATCCAGCTTTGGTTTTGGGAAGAACAGGCTGGCCACGTAGCCGACGCCAATTACAACCAGGTGACTATACACACCCAGCATCAATTTATGCTGGGTAAAGTTGTAAGCACCGAGGTCAAGCAATAGGTTTTTCGTATCGCCGTAGCCGATTTTGGTGGACGTCAGGAAGGCGTAAGCCGTAAACAGAATGCATACGACAATGGCAATGTTGACACCCTGTTTATTGGCCCGCGCGCTAAAAATGCCCAACAGGAAAATCCCGACGATACCACCCGAAAAAATTGCGTAAAGTGTAAAGACAATGCCTAAAACGCCCTCATTACCAGCCTGTAAGTAAATCGCCCCAATGGCGATGGCGATAAGACCGGAAATAATGACAATCGTTTTGCTGACATTCAGATATTCTTTGTCGGTTCGGGCCGGACGGAATTTTTTGTAAAAATCTTCCAGCCCGACAGCGGCCAGCGAATTCAGGTCGGCGCTGAGGCTACATATGGCTGCCGAGATCATCGCTGCTAGAATGAACCCGACGACGCCTGTCGGAAATTTGGTAATGATGAAATACGGAAAAACCGCATCGGGACGCATGCCCGCTGGCAGAGGCTGCTGTTTGTAGTAGACAAACAGGGCCGTTCCGATGAACATGAACAGGGCCCAGACCGGCACCGTCAGCGAGATGCCCAGAATGGATGCTTTGATGGCGGCTTTGTCGGTTTTGGCGGTCAGATAACGTTGGACAACCGTCTGATCGGTCCCGTATTTCTGGATGGCGTAGAACGCGCCATTGATGACCATCACGAAAAACGTCAGCTTCGTAAAATCCAGATCATACGGACCAAAACCGGCTCGATTGTTGGCCGACGCTACGTTGAAAATTTCGGGTAAACCACCTTGTACGGAGAACACAAGAACCGCTACGCAGAGGAGTCCACTGGCGAAAAGCATGAATCCCTGAAACACATCCAGCCAGATAACGGCCTCAATCCCACCCAGCAAATTGACTGTAATGATGATCAGGCCAACCACGATGATGATGTAGAACGTATCGGCTCCGGTCATGTTCGTCAGCGCCACTGAAAGTAAAAAAAAGACAGTGCCCATGGAAGAAAACTGCCTGAGAACGAACGCCGTAGAGCTGTAATAGCGAGCAAATCCACCGAAACGCTTTTCGAAATATTCGTAGGTGCTGAGGCCAATTACTTTGCGGTATAGCGGTACAATAAACCAGATGGTTCCCAGCAAAACGATAGGGACCATCAGCCCCTGAACCAGCAAAATCCAGTTCGACGAGTACCCTTCGCTGGGGTAGCCCAAAAACGTAACGCTGCTGATCAGGGTTGCCAGCAGCGACATACCAATTGCCCAGGCCGGCACACGACCTTTGGCCGCAAAATAAGCTTCGGTCGTGCCTTGATTCCGGGCGTATCGTAACCCAAAATATAAGTTGATAATCAGTACCGTACCAATTATCAGGTAATCAAGTAAGCTCAACGTTGGGTTTGACATTCAGTTTAGGAATTTATTGTTTCGAAGGTCTGACATTGTCAGTATAAATCCTGTCGAAAATCATTCAAAACGTCCATAATTCCGGCGACCAGCGGTAACTTCCTGGCTTGACGGTGATGTGCAGGTTGCCTGGTCGGAGTTCCGCTTTTTCAATAACCGCGCTTCGCACTACGCCCGCTGCCAGTTCCTGCGTTGGCACCAGCCGCGTAACGCCGACTTCCCGCAGAACCGCGTCGGCGGTTGAGCCACCTTCAATAATCAGTTCATCCACCACAACCTGGTTGAGCACTTGCTTCACGGCTTTCGCCATAACGCTACGTAGGTGAACAGCCAGTCGTCGGGTGTGCTCGGCCGATGCGGAATCTATGGCCAGAATAACCTGCTCATGCCGCCGAAAACAGCCGACAATACTGGCTACCCAGTTTGCCAGTTCAGGCGATTCCTGACCTTCGGCATGCATAAGTGTATTCGGCATATAACAAACAAAATCACCGACAGTTGACGCCTTTTTCACCAGCTCAACGCTGTGGCCGAAGGCGCTGCCGCATACATAAAGACGGCAGGGACCCAGCGTTTTGGCGGAGAAGCTCTTAGGCTGTTTCGATGCGTACCGCGCCCCCAGGATAGCCGTGAAAAAGCCCGCGCCACCACCCGGCAACGTTTGCTCATCGACCCGGCTGACCCACGTCCTGAGGTCGCCCTGGGTACCCACTTCGCCAATAACGATGCCTGGCTGTAACGAACCCGTCGTGGGGGGAAGTACACGGATTGGTACGTTGTTTACGGCCAGCCGTTTCAATACATTTGATTCGGTTACCGGAAATTCCGGATCTTCGGAAAAGTGAGTCCGATGAATGAGCTGGCCCTGAACGTAGTAATTTCCGTCGATCAGAATTCTACCCAGGGCCGGATTCGCCGGAACGAGAAGTGCTTTTGCTAAACCCAATACGTCCAGTTGTGCGTTGGTTTCGGCGATAACATGACCCCGTAATACCGAATCAATTTTTTTGTAAATCAATTCTGGATTCATCGCCCGCAATGCCTCACTCACCTGCCTCATTTTCTGAATGGCCTCTGGCTCGGACACCGAACGGGCATCCGTAGCGATGACAAGCAGTTCGGCGGTTGATTGCGGATTGACGGACATCGCCAGCTCAACGTTGAGTCCGTACGTGAGCCCAATTCCGCCGAGTTCAGCGGCTCCCGTTAAATCGTCTGCAATGACGGCGATCATTTGTAAGGTCTGATTGAGTGCATGAGTGCTCAAGTGAATATACGTGTGTCAGCAATTCACTCGGTTAGTTATGCACTCATTATAGAATTCTTTGCCAGTTGAACGGCGGATTCAATTGCCAGAATCATCGCGTCGGGGCTTGCGACACCTTTTCCGGCAATTTCAAAAGCGGTTCCGTGATCGACCGACGTGCGAATAATCGGTAAGCCCATCGTTATGTTAACGCCTTTTACGCTGTCCATCTGCTTTTTATCCGCGTTCCATTTGAAACCCGTTAACTTAAATGGAATATGGCCCTGGTCGTGATACATAGCCACAACACCTCCGTAATAACCTGTTGCCGCTTTAGAAAACAGCGTATCGGCCGGAACCGGACCTTCAACATCGAAACCGCTACGTTTAGCTGCTTCGACCGCCGGTAGAATTTCTCCATCGTCTTCCGTGCCGAATAATCCTGAATCGCCTGCGTGTGGGTTCAATCCCGCTACGCCAATTTTCAGATTGGTTTCGCCCAGCGAAATCAGACCGTTGTGCAGCAACTCGATCACTTCCAGAATGCGCTCTTTCTTCACCAGGTCGCAGGCTTGCCGCAGCGATACGTGTGTCGATACGTGAATCACTTTCAGGTTATCTTCAACCAGCAGCATGCCGTATTTCTTTGTATTCGTGTAATGGGCGTAGATTTCAGTATGACCGGCAAAATGATGCCCCGCTTCATTAATGGATTTTTTGTTGATCGGCCCTGTCACCGTCGCGTCGATTTCGTCGGCCAGCGCCAGGTCAATGACGGTTTTGATTGATGCGAAGGCGGCTTCACCAGCCATCGCCGAGATTTCGCCAAATCTGAGCTGGGCAAGATCGACATTATTGAGATCATAAACGTCGATCGTACCCAACTCAAACGTAGCGTCCTGAATGGAGTGGATAGGATGAATAGCTACGTCCAGCTGTAACCTTCTCGAAATGTCCTGAAAAACAGCTGCATCGCCCACCAGAACCGGATTGCAGATGTCGTAAATAGTCGGGTTCAATAGCGCCTTTACGGCTATCTCTGGACCAATACTGGCCGGATCACCCATCGTGATGCCAATTACTGGTTTGTTATCGTGGTTCATTTTGTAATAGTTTTCTGTTTTCTGTTGGCTGTTTTCAGTTAGCCGACGCAAAAGACGTAACGCGTCGGCTAAAAGAAAACAGCAAAAAGAAAACTGTGAACTTTAAAGTTGTATTTCTTCTTTCATGAGTACTTCGGCGAAGCTGGCTTTGAGCTGCGTTTCTTCGCTTTTGGAAAGTTGCTGGAGGGGCGGCATCATGGTGGTTCCGCACAGGCCGTTTTCCTGCATCAGCACTTTCAGCGCCCACAACGAATCACCCAGCGTACGGCCTGACTGGTAGACATGACCAAATACATCCGACTGGTTCTGGTAGTAGAACGCTTTCTCTTCGTCGCCGTCCTCCACCGCTTTGAGCATGTCGCGGTAAATACCCGGAAAAAGGTTACCCGTACTTGGCACCAGACCATCACTCCCGGCCATCAGGGCATGAGCCGATCGGGCGGCCCAGCCCATAAAATGGCTGAAATCAGGCCGGTTTGCCCAGAGTGCAATAGATTCCTCCAACCGTTCCGTGCTACGTTCGGAGTCCTTCACCCCCACGATGTTCGGATGAAAACTTAATTCATCAAGAACGGGAATGGGAATCGACATGCGCGTCGTAGCGAAGATATTGTAAATGATCAGTGGGCCATGGAGCTGATCGGCCAGCTGTTCGAAATACCGTTTCATCTGATCGTCCGACAGCGCGTAATAACAGGGCAACGTAGCCGCCACGACATCGACGCCTGCGTCGAAACAGTAGTTGGCCAGTTCAACCGATTCTTCCAGACAGTTGCCCGAAATGCCTGCATACAAGACAGTATTCGCTGATTTCAGGCGGGCGGCCGCCTTCGTATACGCTTTTTTGACCGATAGGGATAACGACGTAGCTTCCCCCGTTGTGCCCAGTACAAACGGCATTGCCTCGTTCGCCTGAAGATTGGCCAGCATCTTCTCAACGGCCGCTACGTCCAGTCGATACGTTTCCGTCAGGGGCGTAACCAGCGGAACAACAACACCCTGGTATTTCTTTTTCATACTCATAGCTAATAAGCGGCTGTGTAAATAGCGATAGCATCATCACGGGTAATTTCCCGCGGGTTATTTTTTAGTAATCGTGTAATTTTCAACGCATCATCGGCCATATGCGGAATCGCGTCTTTGGGGATGTTGACGTCGCGCAACCGGGCTGGAATGCCGCATTTCTGGACTAATTCCCGGATTTTCTGGACACCACGAGCGGCCGTTTCTGCACAATCAGCACCCCGTTCGCAACCCAGCGCAGTAGCAACCTGAGCATACCGGCAAACAGACGCCGGCATGTTAAACTCCATGACGTACGGTAGCAGCAACGCGTTCGAAAGACCATGCGCCAGATGGAACATACTGCCCAGCGGATATGACAGCGCATGAACGCCCGCCGTATTGACCGGCCCAAGACAAAACCCACCTAACAAACTTCCCATAGCTACCTGAGTGCGGGCTTCTTCATCAGCCCCGTTACGTACTGCCTGCACAATGTTGCTGGCAATCAGACGCATACCTTCAAACGCGTACATATCGATGAAAGGCTGGGCGAACTTGTTGGTGTACGCTTCCAGACAATGCGTAAGGGCGTCGATGCCGGTGGCTGCCGTAATAGATGGCGGTACGCTAAGCGTCAACAACGGATCTACGTACACAATGTCGGGTACCAGAAACGGGCTGATGATGCCTTTTTTCTGATTATCCGAATCATCGACCAGAATGGCGTTGGGCGAAGCTTCACTGCCCGTTCCTGACGTAGCGGGTACGCAAATGAGTTTCTTCCGGCGTCCGGACAGGTTTCCGATGCCCAGCATATCGGTCAGCGTCTGATCGTTTTCCAGCTGAGCCGCCACCAGTTTGGCTACGTCCAGCACGCTTCCACCACCAATCCCCACCACTACGTCCGGGTTGAACGGCGTGATTGCCTGCATCAACGTAGTGAAATCGGCAAATGTAGGCTCCTGCACGATGCTGGTGTCGATCTGTACAACTATGGAACTGGCTTCCAGCTTATTAATTAGTGGCTGTAGCTTTGCCAACAGTGGGTTGATCGTTACGAGCAGCACCTTTCTGGGGAATAGCAACAGGATTTCGTCCGCCAGGTTACCAATCGAACCTTTGCCAAAGACGAGTTTGCCGGGAAAATGTATTTTTAATTCCTGCGTCATTCGTTTAAACTGCTGACTGAGTATGGTTTAGTCCTTCGTGATCTCTTTTGCAAGCGGTGCCGAGTACCCATCCAGTGCAGGCCAGACACCGTTTTCAATGGGTTTCAGCCTGAGCTTCTTCGGATCGACCACGGCGTGTTTGATCTTCTGTCGACGCCAGGTGTAAATCACATGAATTAGTCCGTCACTGGTCTGGATGATAGACGGGTAGGAGTACTGACTTATGGGCGAATCTTCCAGAATCATTGCCGCCGACCAAGTTTTTCCGTCATTCGACACGGCCAGGTTCAAGGGGGTGCGGGGTCCTTTTGCCAGATTGCCCGGTGGCAATACGTGGTTATATACCAGCGCCTGCCGACCATCTTTCAGCGTGACCGCATCCGTTCCTGAATTGTTGTTGGGTAATGACGTTTTCGCCAATGGTGACCAGGTTTCGCCGTTATCCGATGACCAGGATTCGACGATGGCGCGGTCCCTGCTACGTGCCAGAATCTGAAGCTTGCCGTTGCCATACGTCAGGATGCTGGGCTGAATGGCGTTTAGTGTTTTTCCATCGCTGATCGGACCGACTTTTCGCCAGGTTTTACCAAAATCCGATGTTACCTCGAAGTGTAGTTTCCAGCCATCACCTTCCGTACTGGTTGGGCAAAAAAGATTGCCGTTAGCCAGCAGAACCGGTTTGTTTTTAACCGGACCGATGTAGCCTTCGGGCAGCTTACGGGCTTCTGACCAGGTGCGTCCGCCATCTGAAGACGTTTTTAGTAATCCCCACCACTTCGACGGACTCGGGCCAACTTTATAGAAAAGCATCAGGTCACCTTTCGGAATCTGGTACAAGACCGGATTCCAGCAGGCGTAACGTAGCGTATCGTTAATAATGCCATTCGCTACGTTCTGCGGAGCCAGCCATTTCCCTTTTTCCTGTCGACTCACCCAGATGCATACATCGGGGTTTCGCTCCTTTGTTCCGCCAAACCAGGCCGATACCAATCCAGCCGGGGTTTCAGCGATGGTGGCTGCGTGACTTTCCGGAAATGGCGGATTTTCGACTACAAATTCATCGACGATCAGTCCCGACTGCCACTTCGCCAACTGGGCATACGTAACGCTGAACAGGGTCAGACTGATGAATAGGGTCAGATATAGGCTTCTTTTTTTCATTCTAGCGACGTTGGATAACCGTTAATTCGTTGCCTGTTTTTTCTCGGCCGCTTTTTTTGCTTTGATAGCTGCGGTGTAAGCGTTGTACATGTCGCGCCAGTTGCGGCCGTTCGTATTCAGATACTGCTCCGATTTGGTTTTGTAGATCTCAAAAATGGCCGAGATCTCTTTCATGTTTTTGTAATCGACAGCCTGTTCGCGGGCCTGCTCCAGAAATCCCAGAATCGTCGTTTCTTCCGTTGGAGTGATGTTGGGGACGATGGACCGGTACCCATTCATTGTGAAGGCAACTTTGCCAATCGTGTATTTGTCCAGAATGGCATCGACCTGACTTTTATCCAGATCCTGTTGCAAACCCGTCATGAGCGACTGGTGCACCGTTGAAGGAATCGCTGAATCGGCAATAAGCTGACGGTCAAGTTCCGAGAGTGGTTTTCCCGTAACGGGGTTGATTCCCGCCGGAACCGTGCTGGCTGGATGTTCATTGTGCCAGTCGCGCACGGCTTTCAGATGAGTTGCCACTACGTTGGTCAGGCGTTTTTCTTTCCCGGCGTCGTTCAGA
>NZ_JBMDWV010000204.1:0-5059 GCF_048594605.1 Spirosoma sp. | reverse complement strand
GATATAGATGGCGTTCTCCAGCCCCTGCTCAGCGTCCACTACGTCGGGCAAAATCAACGATTCGCGCCCCTTGGGCTGAAAATTCCCGGGAAAGAGTTTGTAATGCGTAGTACTTATGCCAAAATCAACGGCGTGCTGGTTGGTGGGGTAATAATTGAAATCGGCTTTCAATTGTGATTGATTGATGGAAAAATCCAGCTGAAAGGCGTTAACCGGATTTTTTTCACTCGCCACGGTGTAATCATAACCGCTGTAACTGGCGGTATAAACGCTGTACAGTTTGTTGTTAAAGATGTGCTTCCATTTCAAGGTAGCCACCTTATTCTGATACCGGTAGGACGTATCGCTACCAAGCTTGAAGCGGTCGCGACTCAGATAACCCGTCAGGTAAAGCGTATTTTTCTCGTTAAAATCGTGCGTAACGTGCAGATTCAGGTCATAAAACTGGGCCTCACTTTTCTGGAACGTAGCGTTTTTCAGTTGCCCCAACAACCAGTCGGAGTAAGTTGTCCGGATGCCAGCGATAAACGAGGTTTTGTCTTTAATCAGCGGTCCTTCTACCGTCAGTCGTCCGGTTAACAAACCAATACCGCCCGAACCAATAAACTTCTTTTTATTGCCGTCGCGCGTCTGTACATCGAGCACCGACGATAAACGCCCCCCAAATCGGGATGGAATCGCGCTTTTGTAGAGTTCAGCGCTTTTGATCATGTCGGGGTTAAACGCCGAGAAAAATCCGAACAGGTGCGATGAATTGTAAATCGTCGCGTCGTTGTAGAGAATCAGGTTCTGATCGGTAGCGCCCCCGCGCACGTTTAGCCCTGTTGAGCTTTCGCCTACAGTTTTTACACCGGGCAGGGTTTGAATGACACGTAGCAGATCCGCTTCGCCCAGCGCCGTTGGCACTTGTTTGATGCTCTTAATATCGACCCGCTCCTGCCCCATTTGCAGGCTCGAAATATTCGCATCTTTTTCGGCTTCAATCACCACTTCCTTCAGCGCAATGACGTCGTCTTCCATCTCGACGTCGAACTTTCCATCCGAATAAAGAATAATCCGGCGTCGGGTATCTTTCAGGCCAATGCTCCGTAGTTTCAGATCATGGCGACCGCGCGGCAACGTAATGGAGTAATACCCAAACTGATCCGTTACCGTACCCAGCCGCGGATTTTCCACGTAAACGGCTGCCCCGACAATCGGCTCTCCCGATGCTACGTTCCGGACGTGCCCGGCGATGGTTGACCGACCCGACCGGATAGGATTAGTCCGTTTCCCGATTTCGTACAGTTTGTCTACCGATACCGCTTTCTTTTTCTGGCTCTCCGTCAGGTAAGCAGCCCCCGTCGAATCCGTATCGGAATCAGTAGCCCCCCGCGTAAAGAAACCAATTGGCAGCTCAGTACGAATGGGCCGATTAACGGTAATGTACACACGCTGCTGATTATCAACGGCAAACGCGAATTTACTTCCCTCAAAAAGCTGGCGTAAAACGGTACGTAGTGGTTTTTTCTCAACGCGTAAATCAACAACCAGGCTGTCGACATCGGTCGGATTATAGAAAAAACGATACGGTGTTTTGGCTTCGATCTGCCGTACAAACTGCTCAAAACGCAGGTTCGAAAAATCACCATTGATCGGTTGTTCGTCGGCTGTCTGTCCGAATCCAGCCGTCAGCCAGCCAACCAGTCCTACGAGAAGAAAACTAATTCGGTATAGTTGAGCCATAATCAATTCGTGAGTTCATCATATCGTTGAGCCAGTCGGGCAATCGTCTGTTCACGCTGCGCATCGTTGAATTTCAGCCGATTTTTTCGCATGTATTTCCGCAACTCCTTTGCCTGATCGGGAAACAGATCGAGAACAGAGCCTTTCGATTTTACCTCATGGAATGCCCCTTCTTTCTGTATAACAAAGCGATCTTTCACCAGATATTCACCCTTATACGTACCTCCCGAAATATCTTCCTGTACTGTTTTCTGGCGTTTGGCCAGAACTTTTACGTTTCCATCGTAAATGATTTCATAAAAGCCTGTACGAATTCCGGCCACACTATCGCCAACGAAGCGCGCAAACCGGTGAGGTCCAAGCGAAAATGCAGTGATCTTATCAGTATGCAACCGAAGACGATATCCTCCGTCGGGCGGCTGAACGACCAGCTCGTCCCGAACGATATCGTACTGCATCTTTACATCCTGGTACTGAACATGGTTATAAGCCACCGTTCCGACCAGCAAACTGTCTACTACGTAGTATGGGTGCACCTTAATGCGCGGATCATGTATGATATACTGATTGCCTTCGTAGACGTGTGACTGCCGCCTTACAGTTTGCTCGTAATAACCGATAGCCCGTTGTTTTGCGGTTTGTACAAATGAGCTATCTGGCCCTGTTGCCTGCCCAAAGACACAGTTACTGAAGCAAAGAACGAGTAGAGCAGCTATTGTTGCATGCATAAAATCAACGAATCGGATACGTTTTCGCCCAAATAGCGGTTGAGCCGTCTACAAACAAAGGCTTGATCATCCAATTCATACTTTTAAAGTTGAGCGATCAATTTACCCGCCTTTCTCAGTTATCTTTCATGCCCCTAGATACGTGAACGCAGGCAGACTATGACAGGCAGGCAAGTTATACAGAGTTGTCTACTACGTACCTACCGGTCAATAAAATCTGCTGATAGAAACGACAGGTTATTGCCTTTTGCTAGTAACGCCGGAATAACCTCAGATAAATATTTAATGTAGCGATTGTTATGGGTGGGGTGCGTTGCACATACTGCAACACAGGGGCAATAGAATCAATACTCAATATGCATCCACCGCCGTGTAATCAATTTAGCATTAATAAGTGACTATTTTATGGGTAAGGTTGTATAATTATCATCAAATATGTACACTTGCAGCGGTTGCGCTAATCAATGCTTTACAAACGCAACTAGTCAAGTACGCTCAATATTAACTCAATGCTTATCAAGCAGATAGTATTAAGCGTTGTTGCGTACAATATTACGTTGGGTGACACAACAGGCTGAAAACAATGTAGTGGTCGGCTTCAGTCGACACGAGAAGTGCCCCGATTAGGTTAATTTGTGAATTCAAAGTTCAGCTCTCCGGCGACAAAAGAAACCTCTTAATGAATAAAGACTTATTCGGAAACGATCTGGAACCTGGCTCAGATGCCGCAGAAGAAGAAATTATAAATTTTGACAAAAAATCTTTCGGGGAAAGATTAAGAAGGCTTCGCTACATAAATACAATGCTGCCGTTTGGAACACGTGAGTATGGAAGTGACGAATCATTTAAAATATTTAATGAGGCTGTTCATTGTTATATCTTCGGACAGTTTGTGGCTACAATTATTTTATGTCAGGCTTTTATCGAAAGGCGATTTCAAGAATATTTCCATATACGTATGGACGATAAACGATCTAAATACACTCTCGATAAACTATTGAAAGAATTTAGTCAAACGAATTTTATTGACGATTACCTCATCGAAAAGATAAATAACATTAGATTAAAACGTAATCCGTTTGTCCACAGTAAGGAACCTCTCCATGAGCATTCATTAATGGCAAGAGCCTTAAATTTAAATAGCCATCCTGAAGATGTTATTGAAGCTGATGCCAAAGAAGCTTTGACAATGATGATAGCAATTAGTCGAATGAGAATATTATAGAACTAAAGGGGTGTTTGGGTTGGATGTGTGGGGTAGCTGCCGGTCGACAGGAAGCACTTGGGTAGGCGACGTATCGCAGCCCAACCAAACAAGGGTGTAAAGGTTGACGCTGCGTTTGTTATTTAAAGTGGTCTTCTCATCCATCAGCCCTTGTGGTCGTTGGGTGTTCCGGCCAAGTAAGTGGCGTAGGCGGGTTCAGGTCGACAGGGTAATAGATTAATAGTGAGCTTTTTTCTAACATGCCAAGTACCTGGCGACAAGTTTAAGTCTGGTTAACAGCCTCGGCTTCCCTCGACTCATTTAGTTAGCTCTACGCGGTTAACTCACCTCGGACAGGGAAGTGGTCTATAGTTCAAAATGGCTCCTAACGCAGGCCAAGTTATAACGTACTTAATCAGAGCTTACCTTGTGGTGTACCATCAGTCTTAGAAGGCTTTAAACATAATTTAAATAACTACATACCAAATGACCGAGAACTCAAAAAATAAAGACGATAAAACTGAAAAGAACATTCAGAATAAAATTGATCAAAAGCCTCGTTGTGGCATTATTATGCCAATATCTACAATTGACGGATGTGGACCAGAGCATTGGTTAGAAATTTTATCAATATTAAAAGAAGCTGCAAATGATGCAGGATTTGAACCAAATCTTGTGAGTGATGCAGATGATATTGGGATTATTCAAAAGAGAATTATACAAAATGTATACAACAACGATGTTATTATTTGTGATGTTAGTGGTAAGAATCCTAATGTAATGTTCGAGTTAGGAATGCGTTTAGCATTTGATAAAGCCACGGTAATTATAAAAGATGATAAAACGGATTATTCGTTTGATACAAGTGTTATTGAGCACTTAAGCTATCCAAGAGATTTAAGATTTTACAAAATATTAGAATTTAAAGAAAATCTCAAGAAGAAACTAATTTCGACATTTGAAAAATCAAAGTCTGATCCAAATTACTCTACTTTTTTGAAAAGTTTTGGAGAGTATAAAATCGCTCATTTACAAGAAAAAGAAGTTTCAACTGATAATTATATTCTCAATTCACTTGACGAAATTAGATACGAAATTAGAAGGTTGAGGACTAATCAAATTCATTCTATTAATAGTCAAAAAGAATTGATAGATGATAAGAAAGCAGATGTTTATAGAGATAGTTTAGTTAAAAAATATTATGAAGATTATATGAGTGAAAATAAAATCAGAAGTATGTCAGACTTAGATATTGTAAAAGAAGAATTAGTTGATTATATCTCAAATCAGCCAGAAATTAAAGAATTATTCAAGAATAAAAGTGCGCTCAGAAATTATGTCTTCAATATATTACTATAAACTGTGCTTACATAATAATGTACCTGCGACAAAACGCTGATAG
>NZ_JBMDWV010000203.1:0-4442 GCF_048594605.1 Spirosoma sp. | reverse complement strand
AACGCCATTTTCCAGTTCGAATCCGACGGCATGAAAAAGCACATGAAGGACCTCAAGCCCGACCGTTTCGAGGACCTTATTGCCATGAACGCCCTCTATCGCCCTGGTCCGATTCAGTACATTCCGAACTACATTAACCGCAAACACGGCCGCGAGGAAGTTAAATACGACCTCCCCGAAATGGAAGAGTTTCTGGCTGATACGTATGGCATTACGGTCTATCAGGAGCAGTTGATGCTGCTGTCGCAGAAGCTTGGCAACTTCACCAAGGGCGACGCCGACGTACTGCGGAAGGCGATGGGGAAGAAAGACCGGGCTACGCTTGATAAGATGAAGGGGAAGTTCATGGAAGGCTGCGCAGCCAACAAACTGAACCTGAAAACCTGTGAGAAAGTCTGGACCGACTGGGAAGCGTTTGCGTCCTACGCGTTCAACAAATCGCACTCAACTTGCTACGCCTTTGTCGCTTATCAGACGGCTTATCTCAAAACGTACTACCCATCGGAGTACATGGCGGCCGTGTTAACAAGCAGCCTTGGGAACATTGAAAAGATTACGTTTTTCCTGGAAGAGTGTAAGAATCTGGGCATTCCGGTACTCGGCCCCGACGTAAATGAATCAGAACGGGTGTTTGCGGTAAACCAGAAAGGTGAAATCCGGTTTGGGCTGGGCGGTATCAAAGGCGCGGGTGATGCGGCAGTGGAAGCCATTATTGAGGAACGTCAGGCGGGTGGTGCTTATAAAGACATTTTCGACTTTGCCATCCGGGTCAATCTACGTACTGTTAATAAGAAAACCCTCGAATCGCTGGCTTACGCGGGTGCGTTCGATGCCTTGGATGAGTATCACCGGGCACAGTATTTTGAAGTACCCCCTACCGAGACCAGCCCGTATCTGTAAAAATTTATCCGGTACGCCAACATTTACCATACACAAAAAGCGGCCGCCCAACAATCGCTATTCGGTGCATTAACGGGTGGAGAGCCGATGCTCGCTCGTCCGAAAGCGCCAACCGTGCCCGAGTGGAACCAGATTGAAAAATTGAAGTTCGAGAAGGACGTAGTGGGTTTCTACATCACGGGCCATCCGCTTGATGAGTTTAAACTTGAACTCGAAGGCTTCTGCAACTGTACATTAGATAAAATCTTCGAGATCAAATCGCCCGAAATTAAGGTAGCTGGGATCGTGTCGGCCATGCAGACGAAAATCGCCAAGAATGGTAATCCGTTCTGTATTTTCAAAATCGAGGATTATAGTACGTCCATCGAATTAGCCCTCTTCGGCGATGACTACGTTCGATTGGGCCAATACATCGACGTAGGTCGTTTTTTACACATTACGGGCAAAACGCAAAATCGCTGGAACTCGGAAAACCTGGAATTCAAGCCTACTACGATCCGACTGTTGACGGAAATGCGCGAAAAATTCTGCAAGGAAATTCGGGTATCGCTTACGCTGGATGCGTTAAATGCGCAGTTGGTCAGTCAGATTAATGAACTGGTCAACGCCCATCCAGGCACCTGCACCTTGTCGCTGAACGTAGTAGACCCAATGGAACGTATCGAAGTCAGCTTGCAGTCGCGCACACTGAAAGTATTCCCGGCCAATACGTTCCTACGGGCTCTCGAAGCGATGGACGGCGTTACGTGCAAGGTAGCGTAATTAATGAACTAAACGCGTTGAAAACGGTTTATGTCCATGAAACAAGTTCAACATAATAAACTCATTTCAGTCATGGCAGCAGGAACACATGCCGTAGAAGCGACCGACGCGAACTTCAACGATCTTATAAATTCTGACAAACCTGTTTTAGTAGATTTCTGGGCCGAGTGGTGTGGTCCCTGTAAGATGATCGGCCCCGTTGTCGAACAACTTGCCGGTGAGTACGAAGGCAAAGCCGTTGTTGCTAAAATGGATGTTGATCAGCACTCGCAGGTACCTGCTAAATTTGGTATCCGTAGCATCCCAACTTTGATGATTTTCAAAAAAGGCCAACTGGTCGATAAAGTAATCGGCGCGGTTCCCCGCAACGTACTGGAGCAAAAACTACAGGCCGCTCTGGAGCCCGCAACCGTATAATTTTGGCTTTCATAAAGAAAATGCCCCGGCTGAATTATTCAGCCGGGGCATTTTCTTTATATCGTTTTTGTCATTCCTCCATTGGCTATTCGTTCCGGTCGGAATGACAAAAAACTTATACCAGCATCCGCATTGGATCTTCGAGCAGTTGCTTCACGGTTTGCAGGAAAGCGGCCCCTGTTGCACCATCCACCACACGGTGGTCGCAGGAGAGCGTCACTTTCATTACATTCGTTGGCTTAGGCACATCTCCTTCAAATTTCACACTCTGCTTGATCGTACCGATGGCCAGAATGCAGGAATCCGGTGGGTTGATGATAGCCGTAAATTCGTCGATACCAAACATGCCGAGGTTCGAGATGGAGAACGTACTGCCTTCCCAATCTTTCGGCTGAAGCTTTTTATCTTTCGCTTTACCCGCCAGATCTTTCACTTCGCCCGAAATAGTCGACAGTGTTTTCTGATCAGCGTTACGTATCACCGGTACTAGCAGACCTTCGTCAACAGCTACGGCGACACCAATATTGACGTATTTGTATTTTCGGATTTTATCGCCCAGCCACGACGAGTTTACGTTCGGATGCTGTTTCAGCGCCAGCGCAGCCGCTTTAACCACAAAATCATTGAACGATACTTTTACCGGACTAACGGCATTCACCGTACCACGTAACTCCATTGCCTTGTCCATGTTGATCTCCATGGTCAGGTAGAAGTGCGGAGCTGTAAACAGACTTTCGCTCAATCGACGTGCAATCGTCTTACGCATCTGGCTAACCGGAACGTCTTCGTATTCCCCGGCGGGCGCTGGGGCTGGCTGCGGTGCCGGAGCAGACGTAGCAGCAGGGGCCGGAGCGGGTGCAGCGGCAGGTTGTGGAGCGGCAGGTTTCGCAGCCGGAGCAGCACCTGGTGTGAACGACTCGACATCGCTTTTTACGATACGTCCTTCAGGGCCGGTTCCTTTTACCTGTGCCAGATTGATTCCTTTATCTTCAGCAATACGTTTAGCTAACGGCGACGCTTTCAGGCGACCGTTCGTTTCGGTGTTATCGCCTTCACCGCCACCATAAGACAGATCACTGTCAGCATTTTTCGGCAGATCGGCTTGTGGATTCTGTTGAGCCGTTTGATTACCTCCTTCACCCGTAGCAGTTTCTTTACCAGAAGCTGGGGCGGGAGCACTTCCGCCACCGTCTAACAGCACTTTAAAGTTCGCGCCCTTTTCGCCGACAACGGCAATAATGTCATCAACCGCAACGGACGAGCCTTCTTTGGCACCAATATACAGCAGCGTACCTTCGTCATACGCTTCAAGGTCCATTGTCGCTTTATCCGTTTCGACTTCGGCTAGTACGTCGCCAGATTTTACGGTGTCACCTTCTTTCTTATGCCAGGCCACAATAACCCCTTCGGTCATGGTGTCGCTCATTTTTGGCATCCGAATCACGTTTGCGTTCACGTTCTCCGCAGGAGCCGCTGAAACCGCTTTCTGATCGGGCAGTTTTGTAGCAACATCACCGCTTGCACTGTTGGCGGGTGCCGGTGCAGGCTCCGGTTTAGGGGCAGCAGGCGCTTCCTGACTTCCTCCGCTCGAACCATCTAACAATGCTTTGTAGTCTTCGCCATCAGCACCGATAACGGCCAATACGCCATCTACCGGCACAGATGCGCCTTTTTCAACACCGATGTAGAGCAACGTACCTTCGTCATAGGCTTCGAGATCCATCGTCGCTTTGTCGGTTTCGACTTCGGCCAGTACGTCGCCGGATTTTACTTTATCGCCCACTTTTTTGTGCCACTCCGCAATGACGCCTTCGGTCATGGTGTCGCTCATCTTGGGCATTCGAATTAATTCAGCCATAAGTAGCTATGTAGGTAATCGAGTTATACGAAAAGAATAGCCGGGACGCCGGTTGTGACCCAAAATTAGCGGAAAGCTGGTAAGATTGTATCGGCGTCCTCTGTTTTCTCTATCAACAATGCATTCGCGCATTCGGTTAAGCCAGATGCGCTGCGAAACGATTTATTCCACCCAAAGCACCAATCCTTTCAGATAACCGCCTTCCGGATGAAATAAACTGACCGGATGGTCGGCGGGTTGGCTCAGGTGATGCAATACGCGAACCTGACGACCGGCTTCAATGGCAGCCGCCACAATTGTATTGTAAAACAACTCCCGGTCAACTACCTGAGAACACGAAAACGTAAACAAAATTCCGCCTTTCGCTACCCGGCGAAACCCTTCCGCATTGAGCCGTTTATAGCCCTGTACGGCCCGATGCCTGGCCGATAAACTCTTGGCAAACGCAGGTGGATCAAGGATCACTACGTCGTACTGATGGTCATGCTGTTTTAGATAATGCATC
>NZ_JBMDWV010000202.1:0-4405 GCF_048594605.1 Spirosoma sp. | reverse complement strand
CACGGTTCCGACCATTGGTCGTACGCTGAACGACGTTACTAAATATAACGCGTACGGAAATGGCCAATCATTTGGTGGTCAGGATGCTCGTTTCAATAACATTACGATCGACGGTGCAGTATTTAATAATGGATTTGGTTTAGGTTCATCGGCTCAGGCAGGTGGACGTACGGGTACAACGGCTGTTTCGCTGGACGCGCTGGACGAGATTCAGTTGAACGTAGCGCCTTATGACGTTCGTCAGACTGGTTTCTCGGGTGCGGGTATCAACGCCGTAACGCGCTCCGGAACGAACGATTTCTCTGGCTCAGTTTATTACCTATTTCAGAATAGCGACCTAGCCGGAAAAAAAGCAGATGGTCAAAATCTGCCACCCGTAACGATTAACAAGAAAACGCAGGGTTTTCGGATAGGTGGACCCATTATCAAGAACAAGTTATTCTTCTTTGCCAACGTAGAGCAGTATACAAGTAGTGTACCCGCGTTGGACTGGGTAGCTAACCGCGGAACAGCCGGTGGTAACGTATCACGTGTAACGGCTGCTGATCTGGAAGATCTCTCGCAGTTCATGAAAACGAACTTTAATCGTGATCTTGGTGCGATTGATAACTTCAACAATGATGTAAAAAGCTTGAAAGGCTTGCTACGTCTCGACTGGAATATCAACGACAATCATAAGCTAGCCATCCGGTACTCGCACCACAATTCGGAATCGGATCAGTCTATCAGCAATAGTAACAGTAGCAATACGGCAGGTAACGGGAACCGTACGGGTTACTCATCAACGGGGTATTCTGGTAGAGAGGCTCTTTCGCCACAAAATACGGGTTACAAAATTGCGGATAATACGCGCTCGATTGCCGTCGAATTGAACTCAACGTTTGGCGGAAAATTCGCGAACAAACTGATTGGTACATATAACAAACAGATCGAAGACCGTACTTACCGGACAGACGTATTTCCAACAATTGATATTCTGAAAGACGGTACTACGTATACCTCTATCGGTTTTGACCCCTTCACGCCGAACAACAAACTGAATTACTCGACGCTTAATATTACTGATAACTTCAGTGTATTTGCGGGTAAACACACGCTGACATTTGGCTTGGCGTACGAAAGGTATACGTCAAACAACGTTTTCTTCCCGGCGTCGAATGGGGTTTATGTGTACAATTCGATAGAAGATTTCAAAACGGCAGCACTGGCTTCGATCAACAATCCAACGGCTACTACGTCTCCTGTAACATTGAACCGTTATAACCTGCGCTATTCGCTGGTTCCAGGGGGGGCTGAGCCTTTACAGACGTTGTATAGAACCGCATATAGCGCCTATGTTCAGGACGAATTTCAGGTTAATCCGAGCTTTAAACTGACGGCCGGTGTTCGGGCTGATATTTTTGCGTATGACAATTCGACCGCTGAAGCCTTTAACAACCCACGGGTAGCCGGCCTGACATACAAAGATGAAAATGGGGCTGATTACAGATTAAACACAGGCTCGTTTCCAAAACCTCGCCTGCTGATTTCTCCGCGTATTGGTTTTAACTGGGACGTAAAAGGTGATCGATCGACGCAAATTCGTGGAGGAAGTGGTCTGTTCGTATCGCGTATTCCCGAAGTACTGGTATCAAACCAATTGGGTAATAATGGTGTGAATACAGGAGTATATAATTTCCAGAATACTAACGCATATCCATTTGTGACAGACCCAAGCAAATTTCCTGCTGGTGTGTTGCCTGCGATTACCTCAGATGTTTCAAGTTTGACGGGTTATGCAGTTAATGCGACGGACCAGGAATTGAAATATCCGGTAGTTTGGAAAACAAACATTGCTGTTGACCAGCGTTTGCCTTGGGGTTTAGTGGGTACATTGGAGTTCATTTACAACAAAACGTTGCAGGGACTGCGTTATATTGATGCGAACCTGAAAGCTCCAGACCGGCAACTAACTGGCCCCGATACGCGCAACCGCTTCCCTGCATCGGGGGTGTCAGGTACCGCAGCAATCAATACAGCCCGTTTTATCAACTACCCTTATAACACCAACGCATTCGTGTTAAAAAATACGACTGAGGGTAGTGCATATACCTTTACGGCAAAACTTGAAAAGCCTGCGGTGAATGGCTTTGGCGGTATGTTAGCCTATACATATGGCTTGGCTAGAGATTTGCAATCGGTTGGTAGTACGGTTGTAGGTAATGCGCCAACCGTTGGCGGTCAGAATTACCTGACCCTATCGTTTGGTGATAATGATCTGCGCCATCGAATCATTGGCTATGTGAACTATCGCCTGAATTATGGTGGCAAGTTCGGTGGGGCAACAACCTTTACGCTAGGTATGCAGTCGACTAGTGGCTATAAAGTGTCATACATCTACGGGGGTGACTTAAATGGTGACGGACAGACAACGAACGATCTGATTTTCGTTCCCGCAAAAGCGACCGACCTATCGTTTGCTTCGTTGACCGTGGGTTCAGGTAGTTCGGCCGTTGTTTATTCTCCAGAACAACAGCAAGCAGCTTTTGAATCGTATATAGAAGGAAATGACTATCTGAAAACCCGTCGTGGTCAGTATAGTGAACGTAATGGTGGTTATGCACCCTGGTTGACCCGTTTCGACTTCACGGTGATGCAGGAATTTTTTGTGAAAACAGGAGCGAAAGGAACCAGACATACGATTCAGTTCCGGGCCGATATTTTGAACGTTGGCAACCTGCTGAACAACAAGTGGGGAGTAGGTTGGCAAAATACGTCTGCTAGCCCGCTGTCCGTTGCTAGTGTGAATGCCGCTGGTTTACCAACATACCGGCTTGCTACGCAAACTATCAATGAAAACGGGGTTAACCGGACGATTCTGCTTAGAGATTCATTCGTGAAAAGCATAACGATTGATAACGTTTGGCAGGCTCAGCTTGGCGTTCGTTATTCCTTCTAATTCTGTATTGAACAGCAAAAATCCCCCGCACAGCTTTTGTGACGGGGGATTTTTTGTTTTCTTATATTCAAGTTATGAAGACTATTGTTCTCGTTCTGATTACTACGCTTGTTGTCTCCCAAGGAATAGCCCAGCAAGTCAATCGATTTAAGGATAGCCAGACTATTGATACGTTCTTTCAGTATAATTCGGATCGAAAACGACCGCTTATTCTGGCACATCGGGGTGGGCCTGGCTCATCTGACACGGAAAATTCCATTCTAACCTTCGACAAAACAACAAAGATACTTCCCGATGCAATTATTGAAATGGACGTGCGTATGACGCGCGACAGTGGGTTCGTTCTGTTGCACGACGCTACGTTAGATCGGGAATCCAATGCCAAGGGACCTGTTGCTGAGTGGACGCTGACGGATTTGAAAAAAATCAGATTGAAAACGCTGGATGGCGAATTAACTGATCAGCAAATTCCAACCTTTCAGGAGGTATTAGCCTGGAATAAAAACCGTTATATGCTGGCCCTCGACATAAAACCCGGTACTGATCCGCTACGTGTCCTGAAAGAAGTGACAAAACACCACGCCGAACATTCGGTTTTTGCGATTTGCTATTCGTTTGCGGAAGCGCAACGCGTGCGGGACCAGTATCCTTCGCTCTGGTTGGCGATCGGAATCAACGGCATGGAAGACGTGGAGCGGCTGGAGCGCGACCGCTTAGCTTCGGGACGCCGATTAATCGCGCTGACTCCCCAGAAAATGCAGCCTGTTTTGTTTTATGAGCGTCTGCATAAACTTGGTATTCCCGCTTCAGTCGGTACGTATGGTGCCGGACAGCTAGATGAAAAGCCAATTCAGGAAGCAGCCGCGGAGTATCGGGTGTTATTCAGACAGGGAGGAGATATTCTTACAACAGATCGTCCCATTGAGGTATCCCGATTATTCAACTGATCTGATGTTTATGAAGTGGATTCTCGTAGCACTCCTCTGGCTGACCGTACTTGTTTCTAGTGGAGCGTCGGCGCAGCAGATAGGTAAACCCCTGCCTGTTTGGCGGGAGGGTGAACTTGATATTCACCACATTAATACGGGCCAGGGGAATGCTACGTTCATGGTTTTTCCGGAAGGTACTACGTTGCTGGTAGATGCCGGAGCGATCAACTCAATGGATTGGCGGACAAATAAGCCACGTAACATCCCAGTTAAGCCAAACAACGATCGGCAGGCGGGCGAATGGATTGCCCGTTACATACGTAAAGCACTACGTTTCCAGAACAATCCAGCCCTTGATTATGTCATCATAACCCATTTCCACGATGATCATATGGGGACTCCACTGAACGTAGCAAAACGGTCGTCGGGCGGGTATGTTTTAGCAGGTATAACAGAAGTGGGCGAATACATTCCCATTCGTAAAATAATGGATCGGGGATGGCCCAATTATGCCTATCCGCGTTCGATGGAAAACGAT
>NZ_JBMDWV010000201.1:0-38494 GCF_048594605.1 Spirosoma sp. | reverse complement strand
CTCGCGGTATGATGCCACCAAAAAAGCGCTGGTGATTGATGTTCGTCAGACACAACGTAACGGGAATTTTGTCATTCCGTTGACATTCAGCATTCGGGGCAGCAACGGCCGTGAACTGCAACGTAGCGCCCGCTTACTTATGAACGAGCAAAGCCAGATGTTTACCATCCCACTGGCAACGAAACCCACCACCGTTGTCATCGACCCCGACAATACCGTGCTGATGCGCGCTACGCAAATGGCGAACTAAAAGCGTTTGTTTCTAAAAAATAAAGACAACAGCCACGATCTTGCGACCGTGGCTGTTGTCTTTATTTGTATTAGTGGATTAATTGATTGCGATCGTACGGGTTGGTGTTTGTACGGGTTGAGTCGCTAACGTAACAGGGTAAACGGTTACGTCGTTGCCAGAAGAAAGCTCAACGCTGTAAGTGCCATCCTGAAGATCTGACATATCAAACTGGAAGCGGAAGTTCCCTTGCTTTTTATTGACCAGTTGTCTCGCTAGTACTTTACCATCGGTACCTTTCAGCGAAACGATCATCATCTGACCTGGTGTCCGCTCAACGAATACATTTAATTTGGATGGACTTGCTGCTGGAAATACAGCGGCTTTATACGATTCCGTTGTTACGGTTGGGTTAGCGGCTGTTGGTGTGGTAGCAGCTGTTGAAGCAAATGTAGCTGTGCTCAAAAGCAGAGCTGTTAGTAGTGAATGTGCAAGCGTTTTCATGAGTCGTTCGTATTTGTGTTGTGATGGCGGTTCGCCGTTGTGGTTAAAAAGAATGGCTCAAAGGTATAGCTCGTTAAACATCTCATAAATAGTGGCTTGCATGAAAGCGCAGAACCACGTGTTGAACGGTTGTAAACCCGTGACGAACCGTTACGTAGTCTATAGGCGGTTTTGCCAAACGAACTAATTGATTCCGGCGTTTACTTGAATAAATCATAGTGCGAAACGCCATTACCTGGCTAAACTGCTAAGTACCAACATGAACTACCATACTTCCATTATTGACACTATCGGGAATACACCGCTGGTGAAACTTAACAAAGTCACGAAAGGCATCAAGGGAACAATTTTGGCGAAGGTCGAATATTTCAATCCCGGCAATTCGGTGAAGGATCGTATTGCGGTGCGAATGATCGAAGATGCCGAAGCGCGCGGTTTGCTGAAACCTGGTGGTACGATCATTGAAGGAACGAGCGGTAATACAGGTATGGGATTGGCGCTGGCGGCTATTGCTAAAGGCTACAAGTGCATCTTCACAATGGCCGACAAGCAGTCGAAGGAGAAAATCGATATTCTGCGAGCGGTTGGCGCTGAGGTTGTTGTTTGCCCCACGAACGTAGCACCCGACGATCCGCGCTCGTATTACTCCGTAGCGAAAAAACTCAATCGCGACATTCCGAACTCGTTGTATCCAAATCAATACGATAATTTGGCCAATACAGCAGCTCATTACGAAACGACTGGTCCCGAAATCTGGCGCGATACCGATGGCAAGATCACGCATTTTGCGGCTGGTGTTGGCACGGGTGGTACTATCTGTGGTACGTCGAAATTCCTGAAAGAACAGAATACAAACGTCGTTTCTATTGGTCTTGATACGTATGGTTCAGTATTCAAGAAATACAAAGAAACCGGCATATTCGACGAAGGTGAGATTTATCCGTATATGACCGAAGGGATTGGTGAGGATATTCTGCCGCAAAACGTTGATTTCAGCCTGATCGATCATTTTGTGAAGGTTACGGATAAAGATGCAGCCATTATGGCCCGTCGATTGGCACGAGAAGAAGGTTTATTTGTGGGCTGGTCGTGCGGTACGGCGGTGCATGGCGCGCTGGAATGGGCCAAAGAAAACCTGACTGACGATGATGTTTTAGTGATTCTGTTACCCGATCACGGCACCCGTTATCTCGCCAAGATTTACAACGATACGTGGATGAAAGATCATGGTTTCGTGGAACACCGTGCGTTCAAAACGGCCCGCGACATCATTCATCACAAAAACGGCGGTGCACTGGATCGGCAGTCAGCGTTAACGACGATTGGAGCAGGAGTGTCGGTTAGTCAGGCTATTCAGGTTCTTAATCGTTACGCTATTTCGCAGATTCCCGTGACTGACGAAAACGGACATATTGTTGGCAGCCTCACCGACTCTACCATCCTCAATCGGCTCATCGAGGATCCAAACGTAAAAGACCACGTCGTGAGTGACGTAATGGATAAGCCGTTTAAGTTTGTCGGTTTGGATAACACGATCGATGCGTTATCATCGCTTATCGATCGCGATAATAAGGCGCTTCTGGTGCGCGACGAAAAAGAACAGGTTCACATCATTACGCAGGCTGATTTATTAGCGGCCATGACGAACTAACGTAGCGACGCAATACCTTGCGTCGCTACGAGTGATCACCGCCTGTTATCTTCGCCTTCCATCATGCTGAGATAGCTCATGTAACGGCTTTCAGCAATCTCGCCTTCGGCAACGGCGTCTTTAATCGCGCAACCGGGTTCGTTGATGTGCAGGCAGTTGTGGAAACGACACTGATTTAGGCGCTCACGCATTTCGGGGAAATAATGGCTGATTTCTTCTTTCGACGTATCAATCAACCCTAATTCCTTAATGCCGGGCGTGTCGATAATAAACGTCTCCGGCGCAATCTCGAACATTTCGGCGAAGGTGGTCGTATGCACGCCTTTGTTTGCAAACGTCGACACTTCGTTGGTACGCAGGTTAAGTTCGGGCGCTACGGCGTTGACGAGCGATGATTTGCCAACTCCCGAATGCCCTGACAATAAGGTAACTTTGTGATCGAGTAACTGACGAAACGCATCAACGCCTTCGCCTTCCGTAGCCGACGTAGACAGGCATTGGTAGCCAATCTGTTCGTACATGTCCATGATTTCCTGCTGATACGATAAACCCTCATCGTTCAGAATATCCGTTTTATTGAAGACAATAGTCGTCGGAATCCGAAACGATTCGGCCGACACAAGAAACCGATCGATAAAGCCCAGCGAAGTGCGAGGCAAGGTTAACGTAGCGAGCAGAACTGCCTGGTCGAGGTTTGCCGCCAGGATATGCCCATGCGCTGTTTTATGGACAGATTGACGAATAATGTAATTTTCGCGGGGGGCGATGTCGGTAATGATAGCTGTATTTTCAGCCTCATCTTCCACCTCAAATGTCACCCGATCGCCTACGGCAATAGGATTGGTTACCTTCAGGCCCTTAATCTTGAATTTACCTTTAAGCCGACCCTGAAAGATATGCCCATCCGCATTGCGAACATCATACCAGGAACCTGTAGAACGTATAACTAAGCCTTGATTCAATGTTTAAAGAGCGAAAGAGTAAAGGAGCAAATGATCATTGCCTGTTACTCGGTTATTAGTAAGTGTTTGACAACTTGCATAACCTTAGCCGTGGCACCAATGTTCCGCTGTACGTAGGTACGGCTGATGCGGGCTGCTTCTGAGGAATCTGCATACTGTTTCGAGAAGGAAGCTGTGAACGTCGCTACGTTACTAATTGAGAAAGCAGCACCTTCGTTAACCAAATCGACCGCTTCCTGAAACTTGCTGTATTCGGGCCCAAAGAATAACGGCATACCGAACGTAGCAGCTTCCAGAATGTTATGCAATCCCTGTTTGAACGCCCCGCCAATGTAAGCAAACTCTCCGTATTGATAGAGCGAGGAAAGCATACCCACATTATCGATAAAAAGGACCTGCGCACTACATATAGTATTTTCATTGGCCTTTGAGAAACGGACCGACGGTTTTGCTAGTTGTGTTTGCCAGCGTTCAATTTCATTATCATGGATTTCATGTGGGGCAATGATAACTTTCAGCGATTGATTAAATGTATTCAGAAACGGAATCAGTACGTTCATGTCTTCCGGCCAGGCGCTGCCCACCACTAAAAGAGGTTGGCCATTTTTAAACGTAGCAGCAAGCGGTATTTCTTTTCTGGCGGCTGCTACGTGTGCAACCCGGTCGAAGCGCGTATCGCCAGCCAGCGTTACGTTCGCTATACCAATACGTTTCAGTAGATCAACAGATTCCTGATTCTGAACCAGAATATGATTGAAGGCGTGAAGCATGTTGCGATAGAAGCCGCCGTAAGACTTGAAAAAAAGCTGATCTGGCCGGAAAATGGCGGAAAATGAAAGAATTGGTACGTTAGCCGATTTCAATTCGCGGAGGTAGTTGTACCAGAATTCATATTTAATAAAGAACGCCATTTCAGGTTTTACCAACGAAATAAATTGATGAGCATTGTCAGGCGTATCCGCCGGTAAATACAGGATATAATCAGCTCCTTCGTAGTTTTTTCGCACTTCATAGCCCGAAGGTGAGAAAAACGTCAACAGAATTTTATAAGCTGGATATTGTTTTCGAAAAGCTTCTATCACAGGGCGTCCCTGCTCAAATTCGCCCAGGGAGGCCGCATGGAACCAAACAATCGGCGCTACGTTCCCGGCAAGCTTTTGAGCTAACCCTAGTTCCCAGTTACGTCGCCCTTCAACCCACAGCCGGGCTTTAGGATTGAATGAAGCAACAAGGCGCATTAGAAACTGGAACGTAACAAGGCCAGTATTATAGAATCCGGAAAACAAGCGAATAAGCGGTTGGTTATATTTACAAAGCTACAAACTCACTATCAAATCCATCATTCATGAAAGCTTACGATACACTCACCGAAGCACTTGACGGCTTACGAAAGCAAGGTTTTACACTGGATTACAACCTGAAATCTGATCGACTGCACTGCCAGACCAATAATATCGAGTTGCAGCCCGCTGATTTCGATATTGTAGATGTCTACCGTTTTGAAGGAGAAACTGATCCGGGTGATGAAATGGTATTGTATGCGATTGAAGCTGCTAACGGGGATAAAGGAACTCTGGTTGACGCTTATGGTCCCTACTCGGAGGCTGTATCTCCCGAGATGGCTGAAAAGCTGCGGTATACGCCCGAAAATTGACGAACTTTTCAAGCTACCAAATATGTTTTCGACCAGTAGAATAGAACCTCTATTGGTATAATGAACTGGAATAAATTAACGAGCGACGCTCAACTCGACGCAATTAAAGAAGAGTCAGTAAAGCAGCCTGTGTTGATTTTCAAACACAGCACAAGCTGCTCAATTAGTGCAATGGCTCTTAGCCGGATGGAGCGCAACTGGAACGATCAGCTTGGTGTGAAGCCGTACTACCTTGATTTATTGGCAAATCGGCCTATTTCCAACAAAATTGCGAATCTGTTTGGAATAGAGCATGAGTCTCCTCAGGTACTACTTATTCGTAATGGCGAGTGTATTTACGATGCCTCGCATATGTCGATTTCGTTCGCGGGCTTGCAGCAGGTGGTTTAAATAATAGTCGTTAGTCAATAGTTGCCAGATATTGACGATTATTGACTAATGACTAACTTATTCCTTTAACGTAATTTTTGCCCGGTGGCAAACTCCGCCAATCGGTGGATTAAACTTCGATACGCTAACCTCAACAGACTGCAAATCAGGATATTTTACGCGTATTTGCTGGATAATCTGATGAGCAATGTGCTCGAGTAGCCGAGCGGGTTGTTTCATTACTTCGTTCGTGATACGGTATAAATCCTCATAATTGACCGTAGCGCTCAGCCGGTCGCGCCGGGCAGCTTCTGAGAAATCAGCCGTTACGATAATATCAACAGAGTACTTATTTCCAATCTTTTGTTCCTCATCGTAAAAACCATGATAGGAGAAAAATTCGAGACCTTCTAATGCGATTGTTCCCATACGTATGGTAGCAACGCAGATGACAACTACGTTACTTAAATCTGATCAAAAAATGAACCTCCTTTTTTAGGCTGTGACTCTTCCGCCGATTTGTCAGGAACAGGTTCTGATGCGGGTGTATTTGCTTCTGCCAGAGTAGCAGCCGGTTGTTTATCTTCTAAAATAGTAGCGTCTGTTTCAGATGGAGCTTTCTGATCTGTTTCGGATTGGATGGAGTGCTGAAATGCCTCATCGAGTTTTTCCACAACGGATTCATTAACCGGTATGGCTTCAGGAACGAATGGCTCACGCTGCGTTAAAGGGGGTAAGTCGGCGGCAGAACTGGTTGGTGCTGAGGCTTTAGTTGAATCGTCTGTATCTGGCGATGGCACTTTTTCTGCCGATTTTTTCTGATCGGCCTGCTTTTGCTCTTCCTTGATTTGCATAGCCACTTCGTCGATTTTACCCTTCAGATTCTGCTTGGTAAACTTTTTCTCAAAGCGTTCTACACTGTCGACCGCATTACCGGCGAGGGTGCGGATTTGTATCGCCAAGTTTTCTTTGTAGCCCTCCAGCGCTTTGAAATCGTGTTCCAGCGACTTCAGATCGTTCAGAATATTATCCTTTAAATAGCGTGCCTGATTTTCAGCATCCTGAACCATCAGTGCAGACCGCTTTTTAGCATCAGCCAACAATGCATCCGCTTTTTGCCTGGCTTCACTAACATACTTTTCGCCTGCTTTATTAGCTTGGTCCGTAATTTGCGTGCTTGTGTCTTCTGCCGTTTTCAGCGTTCGGAAGAGCGTCATTTCCACTTCTTTCAGCTTGCCTAGTTCTTTCTCCGCTAGTTCGAGCTGCATTTTCAACATTTTATAATCGCTGGTTATGCGTTCCCACTCTTCGGCTAGTGACGTTAGAAACGAGTCAACATCTTCTGTTTTGTAACCGCGCAATCCCTTTTCAAATGTGTGCTGACGGATTTCGATAGGCGTTATTTTCATTGGTGCGCTAAGGGTTTTGGTCGTTATTGATTGACAGATAGAGGTGAAATAACGCTCATAATACGGATTTTACAAAAAATAGCCGGAAAAATAGGAATATGCTAGCTGATGGTTAATTATCAACTCAGTTGCCAGACTGAAATCGTTCGATCGTCACTAGCCGAAAGCAGCTCCTGCTGGTAATTTGTCCACAGCAATTTATTGACCGACGTACCATGTCCGGCATGACGCGCACGGTCCACAACTTTTAGTAATCGATACGTATTAGCATCCCATATTTTGATCGATTTATCCATACTGGCTGTAGCAAACAAACTATTATCTGGGCTGAATGTCAGGTGATTGATGGCAAACATATGAGCCACTATATCATTTTGCAAAGCATAGTTTTTCTCTACGTCCCAAACCCTCAGGTGAGCGTCGCGTCCAGCTGTGAGCAGATAGCGAAAGTCGGGAGAATACGTAATGGTAAAAACCGAGTTCGTATGAGCGCTGAGGGTATGCTTTAAGGCGTGGGTAGACAGATCGAATATACGCACTACATTATCGCTATAACCAATAGCCATTTCGCGTTCTACTGGATTGATAGCGATACATCTTGCCGCCTTGTCGGAAGCTCTAATATGTTTTTTTACCGCCAGCTGTTCCGTATCGATCACCACAACAACGCCATCAGATAAGGCAATAAAGGCGTCGCTTTTATAGAATTTGATGTCGAAAATAGCCGAGGATGTAAGTTTTAGCGAATTAACTTCTCTTTTATTGACTGTATCGATCAGATGTAAGCCTTCGTAGTTCTGCCCTAGCCATAATAATCGACTGACCGGATGCAGCGCCAGCGCATAAATTGAAGCCGGAACTTTGGCAACCAAATCGCCACGGTCTGGCCGATCAAGATACCAGCGGACCACTAAGCCATCAGCTCCTGCCGAAAAAAATTGATTACTCTCTAAGCCCGTTTCAAGTGCATAAACGCAATCTCTGTGCCCACCAAACGTATCGATTTTTTCTACAACCACAGTAAAAATGGATAAGTTGAAGATCAAAGGTCGTCAATCCTTTCATTTTCTCGAATGACTTCCGACTTTTGATTTGTGACGTATCAAATAGATATAAATAATGAGTGTATGGTTTCACTTCGGGCTATAGTCGAAGATGAAACCACACTTTTAAACGCTCTGTCGCTAACTATTCCGGAGCGTGAAGAGCTAGCCAGTATAACTCACCCAGCCCAACGTATTGAATGGCTGGCGTGTCGATTGGCCGTCCGGCGATTAGTCGAAGCCCAAGGCGTACCTTATGCTGGTCTGCAAAAAGACGAGTTCGGTAAGCCGCATCTAATTGATTCCCCCTGGCATATCTCTTTGTCACATACAACTGGATGGGCGGCTGCTGTGCTCCATCGGTCCCGGCCGGTTGGCATTGATATCGAGCCAATTCGAGACCAATTCAGGCGGGTCGTGCCAAGAGTTCTATCTGATAAGGAAATTACGCACGCAGCCAGCGATCTTAATCGATTGGCGGTTTACTGGTGTGCCAAAGAAGCTCTGTACAAACTATATGGAAAACGTCAGCTTACCTTTCGGGACCATTTACATATAGAACCCTTTGCTGATCATGAAGATCAATTGGTTGGTCATGTGCGTTTGCCCGACCATGAGGAGCAGTTAATGATTCGTTGTTTTCGAACCGGACCGGGTCTTCTGGCGGTGGCGTATTGAGTTAAAAAGTTATAGAGTTGGCAAAGAACTATCCGACTCTATAACTTTATGGCTCTACGACTTTTTACCGTTGCGTATAATCCGACAGGGGTAGCCCATCGCCGTCATCCTGAACAGTTTGGAGGATTCTTTCAACTTCCTGAACCCGCTCAACATCACCATTTTTCTCAAACGCCAGCGTCAAATTACGTAGCACTCGCCGAACGATGTCCGCATTGGTACAAGGTTGATAAAATGTGTCTAACCGGTTGATATTCAGTTGGTCAATATACTGGTCGATGTCTTTCGTTGTGAAAATTAACCCCCGGTTGAATACGTTTATATAAAACTGAACGCCGTTGTTATTTTTATACGTAAGTACGAACAGGTTAGGTAAATTGACGCCATAAACCGGTAAGTTTAAGCGCTTGGCAATGAGCATATACAGTACACATAGCGTAATAGGATTACCACGACGCGATTCGAGTACCTGATTAATCATTGAATTGGCTGGGGAATGAAAATGCTTTGTATTAGGAGCGAATTTCAATTTTGAGAAAAAAGCGCTGTTCATGGCCCTGATCTGCTCATCAGGATGCATATCGGGTTTAAAGTCTACCCATACGTCATAGAACAGTTGCTCTACGTCTTGTTTTAATTTATTAAGGGATAAGTCAGGATACTGATACGTAGCAATGATCCAAAGTCCTTCAAGTAAGTCCATAGCGCCACCGTTTTTCCAGTCGCGCATGCGCTCCAGAACCGATTCGTACTGAAGATCATGAATAATTTCTTCAATACGTTTTTGCAATTCAGGATTAAAACTACCTTCCCACTCAGATTCCAGAAAGGGAATCATCTGCCCACCCATCTGCCGAATTTGTTGTTCGACATGCTCGACTACCTCCTGGTCTTCATCGTCTAAAAGCGAAATCAGCGCTTTCAATTCATTGTCGTTCATGCGTTACAATTAACTTTATTAGGTAACCCCAAAATAAAAACTGTTTCGGAAACCTCCTGAATATACTACTTTTGTCTGGTTTTACGAGTAACGGAAACAAAGTAGCAACAAAATTTTTATAAAAAACGGTTTGACTTCTTCAGGCATTTCCTCCAAAATTCTTGTTACGGGTGGAGCCGGATTTATTGGCTCGCATACGGTCGTTTCATTAGTTAACGCTGGTTTTGAACCGGTTATAATCGATGATTTTTCGAATTCTGAACGTTCAGTTTTAACAGGCTTACGCACAATCTTGGATCGCGACGTAGCATGCTACCCCGTTGATTGCAATGACGAAGGCGAGATGGAACGCATTTTTCAGAGAGAAAAGCCCATCGGTGTGATTCACTTTGCTGCCTATAAAGCGGTTGGCGAATCAGTCGCTGAGCCTTTGAAATACTACCGTAACAATCTCGACTCGTTGCTGCTATTACTGGAACTGATGTCGGCTTTCAAAGTGCCCAATCTGGTCTTCTCATCCTCCTGCACCGTATATGGTCAGCCAGAGCATTTACCAGTAACCGAAGAAACCCCCCGACTACCGGCCCAGTCGCCATATGGCAATACAAAGGCTATAGGAGAAGATATCATTCGTGATGCCGTTCGGGCAAAGGTTCCTGTCAAAGCGTTGGCGTTACGTTACTTTAATCCAATCGGGGCCCATCCGTCGGCTCAAATCGGTGAATTACCCTTGGGCGTTCCGGCCAACTTAATACCATTTATTACGCAGACTGCTGCGGGTATTCGTCCCGGCCTGACAGTGTACGGTGACGACTACAATACGCCTGATGGTACGTGCATTCGCGATTATATCGACGTAATGGACTTGGCTGATGCGCACGTGCAGGCATTGAAGAAACTTATGAACGAAGACACAGCCTGTTCTTATGATGTAATCAATATTGGCACAGGCCGTGGCGAAACCGTATTGAATGTTATTAAAACGTTTGAAGAAACTACGGGCGTTAAAGTGAATTATTCGGTAGGGCCCCGCCGACCAGGTGATGTAGAAAAGGTATACGCAGACGTAACGAAAGCCAATAGCGTATTAAACTGGACAGCCCAACGGTCGTTATCCGAATCATTACGTGATGCGTGGGCGTGGCAAAAAAGATTAGGTTAAACTAGTTTCAGGAAAAAGCTCATTAACTGCACCTGAAATTTGAAACATTGAGTCATGAAAAAAATACTTATCACTGGGGGAGCCGGTTTTATTGGATCTCACGTAGTACGCTTGTTTGTTACGAAATATCCAGAGTACCAGATTTACAATCTTGATGCACTGACTTATGCCGGTAATCTGGCTAACCTGTCAGATATCGAAAATGCTCCAAATTATACATTTATTAAGGGGGATATTACGGATGCGAAATTTCTGGAAGATATGTTCGCTGAGTTATCTCTGGATGGCGTTATTCACCTGGCGGCTGAGTCGCACGTAGATCGATCGATCACCGACCCCATGTCGTTCGTGATGACGAATGTTGTAGGAACGGTAAATCTGCTTAATGCCGCTAAAAATAGCTGGGCTGGCACCGAAGGGGCGTCCGCCTATGAAGGAAAGCGATTCTACCATGTATCGACGGATGAAGTATATGGATCGCTGCATAATCCGGAGGACTTCTTTACGGAAGAAACGTCATATGACCCGCAGTCTCCTTATTCGGCGTCCAAAGCGGCATCGGATCACTTTGTGCGGGCTTATGGTAATACCTACAAGCTACCGGTTGTCTTATCGAACTGTTCGAATAATTACGGACCGAATCATTTTCCTGAAAAGCTGATACCGTTGATGATTCACAACATTCGAAACAACAAGCCATTGCCAGTTTATGGAAAAGGTGAAAACGTCCGGGACTGGTTGTTTGTCGTTGATCATGCCCGGGCTATCGACGCCGTTTTTCACAAAGGAAAATTAGGCGAAACCTACAACATTGGTGGTTTCAATGAGTGGAAAAACATTGATCTTGTTAATCTGCTGTGTCAGATAATGGACCGTAAATTGGAACGCCCTGAAGGAACTTCGGCTAAGCTTATTACATACGTAACTGACCGCGCTGGTCATGATCTTCGTTACGCAATCGATGCCCACAAAATTATGAATGAGCTAGGTTGGGAGCCTTCGCTTCAGTTTGAAGAAGGCCTTGAAAAAACCGTTGACTGGTTTCTGGCCAATCAGGCATGGCTGGACAACGTAACGTCGGGGGCCTATCAGAGTTATTATCAGGGAATGTACGCGAATCGATAAAAGGTAAAGAGCATGGGGCTGAGGGTACATAGCACCAAGTATTCTTAGCCCCATGCCCTCTGCCCCATACCATACTATGAAAGGAATCATACTTGCCGGAGGCTCTGGTACACGTCTTCATCCACTTACACTGGCCGTTTCAAAACAGCTTATGCCTGTTTATGATAAGCCCATGATTTATTACCCCCTGTCTATTCTGATGCTGGCGGGTATTCGCGAAATTCTGATTATTTCGACGCCACACGATTTACCCCACTTTGAAAAATTACTGGGTGATGGAACACGTATTGGCTGTAAATTCAGTTATGCCGTACAGCCCAGTCCCGATGGCCTGGCTCAGGCCTTTATTATAGGTGAAGAATTTATTGGCGATGATAAAGTCGCACTGGTATTAGGAGACAATATTTTTTACGGATCAGGCTTATCAAAGCTGCTTCAGGCTAACAATGATCCTGAGGGGGGGGTTGTTTACGCCTATCAGGTACATGATCCGGAGCGTTATGGCGTCGTTGAGTTTGATGATCAGTTTAACGTACTGTCCATTGAAGAGAAGCCGACAACGCCTAAATCGAACTATGCAGTGCCGGGATTGTATTTCTACGACAATGACGTAGTGGAGATTGCGAAAAACATCAAGCCATCTCCACGAGGAGAGTTGGAAATTACGGACGTGAACCGGGTTTATCTGGAACGCGGCAAATTGAAAGTTGGCGTATTGGATAGAGGCACGGCCTGGCTTGATACGGGTACGTTTGAATCACTAATACAGGCAGGTCAGTTTGTCCATGTAATTGAGGAGCGGCAGGGCTTAAAAATTGGTTGTATCGAGGAAATCGCCTACCGCATGAAATTTATTGATGCTAACCAACTTGCCGACATTGCAAAACCTTTAGTCAAAAGTGGATACGGAGCTTATTTGTTGAATCTGCTGAAATAGAAATCGGTATAATTGATTAGTACAAATAGAAAAAGGCCGAAGCAATTTGCTTCGGCCTTTTTGTTGACCTAACCTATGAGATGAGAAAAATCGTTTTGAATTGGCTCAGCCCGTTACGTTACAAAAGTAACAGATCAATCCAGAGTCTTTGAGCGCAGAAACCCGGATTTTAGGTGTTAATGGCAGAATAGGCAAAAGTCCGCACTTTGGTACGTAGAAATACGTGTTAGAAAATGTATTTTATGGATTAAAAATCTGTAAATGACAATGTTAGCTTCATGTGATATGCTTTCCCTTATGTTGTGTTAAACAAGCATGTGTTGTAGGTTAGAGCCGCTTTCTGACTTTTATCCACCCTTTAGTACGTTGTTCTAAATTTTGTTTGTATGAGTATTTTCACAAAAGATGCTGGCCGTATTCTTGATATACAAGAAACGGAGGCTATGAAGGGCGCTTATCGTAAACGTAAAGTAGAGGTCGGCCTTAAGGCCGATGAATACGTTCAATCTGAATTTTTTGGTATAGAGCAGGTTCAACGCCTGCTAAATTTACCTGGTTGTGTGGGTTTACGGATTCATCAGGCTAAACGTTGGGAGGATGCCAATGGCAGACCATCAGAGGCAGGTGAAGGGCAGCTCATACCCCGCGTACTACTTACGGGGGTTGATGCTAAAGGAAAGGATATACCTATCCTTGACGATAAATCTGGGCTGAAAGACATGCCGGCAGGTGCCGGAAGTATGAGGGCTCTGGGCGACGGCCCTGTGTGTCCACCTCACTGCAAGAATTAAGACGTATTATGTGGGAAACCCTAACAGATCTAATAATTAGTTACCCATTAGATTTTATTTCCCCGCTCTTTGCCTTACTACCTGTATTCGTCGGTTTGCTCCGTGGAAACCATCTAACGGCATCGATGAAATGGGTAGTAATTTTCTTTTTATCTTATTTTTTGAAAGATAGTATTGCCTTAGTGCACAGTCTGAAACGAGAGAACAATCTATATTTATTCAACTTACTGTCATTCTTTGAAATTGGAATTGTTGCTATTATCTACGGGTTTGGCATGCCAAAATACGCGAAGAAATTCCTTTGGTTTGCGGTGGGTTGCCTGGTCATAAATCTACTTTTTTATTCTGGTCAAACTATATCAGTGGGTAATCTGACCCTGACTCGTCTGTTTATAATTATCACGGTACTTATATATCTCAACAATCTACTTAATGAAGCATTAATACGTAACATTCTACGGCATGACCTATTCTGGGTGAGTGCCGGTTTGTTGCTTTATGCAGCTGGTACCTTCTTTATCTTTCTATTTGGAAAAGACCTGTTCAATTTTGGAGCTGCATCGGCTTACGAAACGTTCGATTTTTACTGGAATTTTCAGGAGATCATATTCATTATTTTCTGCGTTCTGGCTACCATTGGGTTACATTTTAGCGAAGCAGGCGATCATTCAAATCTGGTCAGCAATGACTGACGATTACCTGTTTTTGATAAATCCCCTATGCTACACCAAAGGAGTTGCCTCGGACATTTTTCTTTGTGAAAGATTAAAAGGCCGAAGGGGCCAGACATGAGATCGGTTATGATAGGGATTAATCCATTATTTTAAGAAATACGGCGCTCTGTATCGCATAGCGTGGTAGTATCTTTCCCGTGGCTTTTATTGCTGGCATATGTTGCCATTTACTCAATTGTAAAGGCAAAGGATTGGTATTCAGGCTATATTTAGTCAATTTTACTTTAATCGCACTCAACTCGAACTATAAATAATTCTAATGTCAATTGATTCCAGTTTTATGATTGCCGTTGGTACGGCTGTGTTGCTGATGATGGCTGTATTCATCATCATCTTCGTGGCGTATTATCAGCAAAAACAGGCAAAACAACAGCTGGCTCTTAAAGAACTACAGGCACAACACCGACGCGAACTTATGGCTGCTACGTTCCGGGGGCAGGAAGAAGAGCGAAAACGTCTGGCCGAAGACATGCATGACGGTATCGGAACGATGTTATCGATTACTAAAATGAGTTTGAATCAGTTAGAACAGAAACTGGGAGGGGAACTGCAGGTAGGTTTTGAGTTTCAGAAAACCAGATCAATGATCGATGAAACGATGACTAATGTTCGACGTATCAGTCGGAATCTGGTTCCTACAACACTTGAACGGTTCGGGTTGCTGGCTGCGCTGGAAGAACTAGCCGATCGGGCCACTGATGGCGATCTGGAAGTGCAGTTAAATTACCCCGAGACGCCTGTACAATTACCTGCTCCTCTTGAGTTAATGCTTTACCGAATTACGCAGGAACTGGTGAATAATGCGATTCGACATGCACGGGCTGAACACATTACGATTCAGCTTATCTGTTTCGATAATGAGGTGCGCTTGTCGGTTGTTGACGATGGAATTGGCTTTGATTTCGACGCGATTATGGAGAATCGACAGGGGGGGCTCGGATTGCGAACCATAGAGAGCCGTCTTAACGTAGTAAATGGGCACGTAACGTTCGACGTAGCGCCCGGCCGTGGCTCGCAGATTCATGTACAAGTAGGGCTTCGCGATGCGCAGCCTGTCGATTTATTGAGTTAATTTGTTTGCTGTATAGCCGCTGACTGCGACTAATTATGCATCGACCTTTAACTCTTGCTACTCTATGCGAAAAATTAAACTGGCTCTCTGCGACGACCATACGTTGTTTCGCGTCGGCATGGCCACCATTCTTGGGCAAATCCAGGATTTTGAACTAATTCTGGAAGCAGGAAATGGGCAGGAACTGATTGACAAAATAGCCCGTAAAACGCCTGATGTTGTTCTACTTGATTTGCAGATGCCGGTTATGGACGGCACCGCTACTGCCGACTACATGCGCGAGCATTATCCACTGATAAAAATCGTTGTGCTGACTATGCATGATGAAGATCGTATGGTGCTGCATTTGTTGGAAAAAGGCGTTAGTGGTTATTTACTCAAAGATGCAGAAGCTGGAGAAGTAGAGAAAGCAGTTCGAAAAGTAATGGATGAGGGCGTCTATCTGAACGAGTTCGTTTCGAAGGCAATGCTACGTAGAATGACAAATAAGCGGGAAGTGATGAAGCCTGTGAATGCGTTCTACAATAGTAAAATTCTTTTATCTGAACGTGAAAAAGAAGTGCTTTCGCTAATCTGTGAAGGGCTGTCGACCAATGAAATCAGCGAAAAAATATTCCTGAGTCCCCGTACTGTTGAGGGGCACCGACTACGTATTCTTGAAAAAACTGGTACCAAAAATACAGCGGGTATGGTAGCCTATGCGTTTAAAAACAGTTTGGTATAACTTGTAAGTCTACCATTTAATGTCACTTTCGCTCATTCTGCGCTGATAACTTATCTAGAGGCTTCCTGTTCTGCCACCATCAACTGGTACATTAATACCGTTAATTGAGGCCGCTGCAGGTGTGCAAAGAAACGCCACCGCTGAGGCTACCTCCTCCGGCGTTACAAAACGTCCGGTAGGAATTTCACTTTTCATTTGAGCCGCAATTTCATTCTCTGTTTTACCTGATGATTTGGCACGCATACTTAGCATCGATTCCAGTCGAGCCGTTTCAGTGTAACCGGGTAGTACGTTATTGATCGTAATGCCGAAGGAAGCAATTTCCAGCGACAGTGTTTTGGCCCACTGTGCTACTGCCCCACGAATTGTATTTGAAACGCCTAACCCAACAATTGGCTGCTTAACTGAGGTAGAGATAATATTGACGATACGTCCGTAGCCAGCTCGTTTCATTGCTGGAAAAGCTGCCTGAACCAAAGTTTGGTTGTTAACAAGGTGATTATGAAAAGCCTGTATGAATTCCTCCGGCTTAGCTTCTACGATTGGCCCCCCGGCCGGACCACCCGTATTATTTATAAGAATTTCCAGGTCAGGAAATCTGTATAAATAATCAGTAATCCCTTTTTTCACAGCATTCGGTTGGCTGAAATCAGCTACGATGTAACGATGGGTTTGATCGCTCTTGGTGGTTAGATCTGCCAAAGCCCTTTTTAAGGCTTCTTCATTTCGAGCCATAAGCACTACGTTAGCGCCTAACAGAGCCAATTCGACTGCCGTAGCACGCCCAATACCTTGCGTACTTCCACAAACAAGGGCCGTTTTCCCGGTTAAATCAAGATTCATTACGTTGACGTTGGTTGAAAGTATATAGTGGAAAGACTGGTAGGAAAAGTAGCGTATACCAGTCATCAATACAAATGCCCAAACAAAAATGACAAAAGTACCGTTGACGTAGTTTTACGTAAACTAATTTGTAGTTTTGGCCAACTTTGAAAGTAACACTAACCATTTGCATTCCCACAAGCTATGTCAAAGACATTAATTATTGTGATCGTTGTTGCCCTCATTCTGGGCATGTACGGCTGTAGTTCCTATAATGGCTTGGTTCAGAGTGATACCAGCGTACAGGAAAAATGGGCACAGGTTCAGACGCAGTACCAACGACGTGCCGACCTGATTCCTAACCTGGTACGGACAGTGCAAGGGGCCGCTAATTTCGAAAAAAGTACCCTAACTGCTGTTATTCAGGCTCGCGCGAATGCGACAGGAATCAAACTAAATGCGGATCAGCTGACACCAGAAAATATCCAGAAGTTCCAGGCTGCGCAGGATCAGCTGAGTGGTTCTTTGTCGAGGCTGCTGGCCGTTGCCGAAAGCTACCCGAATCTGAAAGCAAATCAGAATTTTTCGGAATTGCAGGCGCAGTTAGAAGGAACGGAAAATCGCATTGCTGTATCCCGGAATGATTTTAATGGGGCTGTGAAAACGTACAATCAATCGGTACGTTCGTTCCCCAATAATATCTTCGCTGGGATTTTTGGATTTCCTGTGAAAGGTTTCTTTGAAGCCTCGCAAGCTGCTCAGAGCGCTCCAACGGTACAATTCTAAAAGCAGGGATGGTAAGGAGTAAAGAGTGGTTCTGATAAGCTACTCGGTCGCCCTTGCCATCCCTGTGGCCTTTTCTCATGCCAACCAACATTTTTACTCCTGACGAGCAACAACAGATTGTGGATTCTATACGACAGGCCGAAAAAGCTACGTCGGGGGAGGTTAGGGTACACATTGAACCTAACTGCCCAAATTCTGATCCAGTTGAACGAGCGATAGAAGTATTTGCTCGGTTAGGTATGCATCAGACAAAAGAGCGTAATGCCGTTTTATTTTATCTGGCGCATACTGACCGAAAATTCGCTATCGTGGGTGATAAAGGGATTGATGCAAAAGTCCCTGCTGATTTTTGGGAAACAACGAAAGACTTATTACGTCGTCACTTTGCTGCCGGGCAGTATTCTAAGGGTTTAAGTCTGGGTATTCAGCGGGCTGGTGAACAACTGAAACTGTATTTCCCGTACGCCAGCAATGATAGCAACGAACTCGCCGATGATATTTCGTTTGAATAATACTGACGTGAACGTACTCCATTTTACTAGTCATATCATCCGAACACTACGTATCGGTTTGCTTATGCTATGGTTTGTTCTACCAGCTGGTTTGCAGGCGCAGGACGTAGCTACAGACAACGGTACAACGACTGATACGGCTATTCCAGACAAACCAAATCCACCTCGTCTGGTCAACGACTTTGTGGGTATTCTGAGCAGTTCGGAGCGATCGCAACTGGAGCAAAAACTGCGCGCTTATAATGACTCAACGTCAACACAGATTGTTGTTGTTATTGTTAGAACCACAGAGCCTTACCCTATTGGCGATTTTGCATTTCAGGTGGGTCGGAAATGGGGTGTTGGGCAACAAGGGAAAAACAATGGTCTAGTGCTGACTTGGGCTACCCAAACACGTAAGATATTTATTGCGACTGGCTATGGTTTAGAAGGAGCGATTCCAGATGCCATTGCGAAACGAATCATTAGCAATACAATTGCTCCTGCTTTCAAACAGCAGCAATATTACCAGGGGCTGGATGAAGGTACCAATGAGATTATTCGACGGGCGAGTGGCGAGTACAAAGCCGATCCCAGCGAGGATAATGGTGAAGAAGAAGGAGCTGGTACCTTTTTTATTGTATTAATTATCTTTCTAATCATCATTTTCATTATCGCTCGCAGAAACCGGGGTGGTGGCGGTGGTAATCGTAACCGGGGTGGTGGCTGGATACCTCCTGTCTTTTTTCCAACATCAACTTACTCTGGCTGGGGTAGTTCTGGAGGTGGCTGGAGCGGTGGAGGAAGTAGTGGCGGTGGATTTGGTGGTTTTGGTGGTGGTAGTTTCGGCGGGGGCGGTGCTGGAGGAGATTATTAAACGGAATTACACCAACTTTTTACGGATATATCGAAGTAAGTCAAGATTAACAGGGTTGAAGCGGTTAAATACAGGATACGGCTGTGGGTATTCTTTAAGCAGTTCAACCCTATTAATAATTCCGCCTTAAACAACCTGTTTTTCGATAAGCAGGATGAATAAGTGAATCACTTTAATATGAATTTCCTGGATACGATCAGCGTATCCGAAGTGTGGTACCCGAATTTCGACGTCAGCCTTACCTGCGAGTTTTCCACCGTCTTTACCCGTTAGCAGCACAACTTTCATCCCTTTCTGTCGGGCTGCCTCTACTGCACGAATTACGTTAGCCGAATTGCCACTTGTGCTTAATCCGAGCAACACATCTCCTGCATTACCCAGCCCTTCTACAAAGCGCGAAAACACAAATTCATAGCCGTAGTCATTGCTAACGCAGGAAAGATGGCTAACATCCGAAATCGCAATAGCGGCTAATGAACGACGATCGTCACGATAACGTCCGGAAAGCTCTTCTGCAAAGTGCATAGCATCGCAGTGTGAGCCGCCATTACCGCAGGAGATAATTTTATGCCCACCTTTAAGCGCGTCGGCCATAAGAATAGCTGCCTGTTCAATAGCCGAAAGATGAGCCGGGTTACTTAAGAATGTATCTAATACGGACTGTGCTTCGGTCAGTTCGTTACGTATGATGTCAAGCATTAATAGAATTATAAAGTCTTAATAAGGTTGCAAAGTTACAGAGTTTGTCTCTACCGTATCACAGCTCTGTTACGATACAAGTGTGGTTAGAATACCCAGTTTCGGTACGGAATATTCCAGCGTATTCCAAAACTGGCAACCTGGTCCGTGTAGCTTTCCGGGCGATACTGACTATCCTGGAACCGGTATAGGTAACGACCTTCCAGAAAAACGTTGTGCCGAATCATGTATGATCCCCGCACATCCAGATACGTAATGACCGTTTTACGACCTTGTCCAATAAAGTTTCCTTCGCTGCGGTAGCGGCTATTGTAGTCTTTCAGGATATTGCCACCGTAATTAATATCAGGAGACGTATCCGCTCCGTACATCATCACACCAAAAATTCCATTAACCGATAGGCGGTTACGCTGATAACGAACAATGCCCAGCCCTTCCAGGAAATTGGCACCTAATGGATGAGCCAGCGGTTGGTTATAATTTGCGTAATTCGTCTGCCCCGAATTGGCAATACGTGAAGATTCATGGGAATAAGTAAACGGACGAGCCAGATTTAACTCAGCCTGTAAATCAAGATTAGGTACGTTAAAGGCGTCAATGTATTTACCGCCAACCTGTATGGCAAACTTATTCGTCCAATCTCCTCTGCCTTCTCTGAGCGCACTTATCCGGAACTCGTCAATCATTAATTGACTGTAGACCATAAACTGCGAGAGAAAGTTGGCTTTGAAGTCAAGACCAATCATCGCGTTATCAGAACTACCCTGACTCGACTCAACGTAGCGATACAGGATAATTGGGTTTAAATAACTTATATCGAACCGATCCCGGCTGAATACTTCTGCTTCAAATATTCCCAAGTTCATTCGGTCGTTTAGATTGATGCTTAAATGGTGAATCGCCGTGAACTTTTGCGGAATGAAACGTTCGCCCTGAGGCAGAGGAACCTGCTTATTTTGAAGGGTTGAAAAAAGATTTGTGTATTGAATGCGTTTACCCAAACGAGTCGATAGCTTTAAAAACAGAGCTGGAGGGGTATTATCAGACAACAGCAGTGAACGAAAGCCATTACCGAAGAAATTACGATCATGGCCAAATTGAATGTTAATGACTTTGAGGGCATTGAGTGTGATGTAGCCTCGTGCTGATAAATAATCGACGGCGCCAGTAGACCCAAAAGGTTTAACAAAACCTTCACCCGGTGCTGAATTTGTAGAATCTCCGGAGTAAATCTGGCCATATTGCCGAACGTATTCCGGATAAGCCGCTTGCGTATCAGAGAAAAACGTATAAAAACCTAATTTGCGACCGATCGATCCCCGAATTTCAAGACCTCGCGTGTTCACAAATAGCATACGTTGACCACTGGTGAGCGCTTGCGAATCGCCGGAATTGCCCTCAAACCCAAGCCCAACATAAACAGCCGGATTAATGTGTAAATCGACGTCAGGCGTTTGCAGGTTATAGAAGTCTGCCTTTTTTTGAAAAAAATGCGTTAAAAAAGGCGCGCGGCTGTCGCCTGGAGCCGCTGGTTGACGCACATTTTTGGCGAATGGGTCCAGGCTCAATGAATCCTTCGGGTCGACCCATTCCCAACTGTCATTCCGCAAATAATCAAAATTAAAGTAATCCGAATCCGAAAATCCCCGCCCTGGATGTGACAGTAAGCTATCCGTCAACTGAATCACGCTTTGCCGGTTATATGGCTTGACCGTACTATGAAAGCCATCAGCCCATCGGTTCTGGCGGATTTCGAGCCGATCAATGATATGATAGTAATCGGCGTTAAGAGGGATAAAAGGGCTTTGGGCCCGAGCAACTAGCGAAAGTAGGAAGAAACAGAAAACGTAAACGTAGCAGCGCATGTAAATTACCGACTGTCGAGCCCGTTGTGTCTTATTTAAAAACGTAGTGGACCAATTGAATCGGTTAAATTAGGCAATTGGTTTGGATATACGCTAACCTTGCGGCTAATTTAGAGCGAACGAACTCCTCACTCTATGTTTGTCTTTGCCCAGCAGTCTTCCTTGGCTAATCAGTTTATGGCCGAATTACGTAGCGTTTCTATTCAGCAGGATCGATTACGATTCAGGCGCAATCTGGAACGTCTTGGCGAATTGATGGCTTACGAAATTTCTAAGAAACTATCGTATCAGAACGTAGCTGTAGAGACTCCGCTTGGTACTGCGAATACACAGGTACTCCGTCAGCAACCCGTTCTGGCTACTATTTTGCGGGCAGGGCTACCTTTTCATCAGGGATTTGCCAATTATTTTGATCGTGCTGAGAATGCATTTGCGGGTGCTTACCGAGGTTATGCGCCCGACGGACATGATGAATTTGAAATAGCAATGGACTACATTGTTAGCCCCGATCTAAGCGGTAAGGTTCTGATTCTTTGCGATCCAATGCTAGCCACTGGACGCTCGCTGGAAAAAGTGTATCATGCCTTACTACGTTACGGAATTCCGGCTCAAACGCATATTGCAGCCATTATAGCCAGTCCAGAGGGGGTTCGCTACGTTCAACAGCGGTTGCCTCAGTGCCACCTCTGGTTGGGTGCCATTGACGATCATCTCAACGAACATTTTTACATTGTTCCCGGACTGGGCGATTCCGGTGATCTGGCCTTCGGAGCGAAGGTATAAAAAGTATTAGTCGTTAGTCAGGAGTCGCCAGTAACTGATGTTGGCGATAACTGACTAACGACTAACGACTAACGACTAACGAGTGCTATCGTAAGTCGACTACCTCAACGCCTGGGTACTTTGCCTTGTCAAATACAAAGAGTGAATCTGGTACGTTTACGTTAGGAGTAAACTTGGTAATGGTATACGAAGTGCGTTTGCCATCTTTATTAACGATCAGCCAGCTACGCACAGATTTATCTGCCTTGTCAACCGAAATCTGTATGGTTGACACTGGACTCTTCGGGCGATTTGGGGTTAGCTCAATGACTTCAACGGTGCGGCCGCCCTGTTTTTGCTCCTTCAAAAAGCGATAGTCAAAGCCACGCTTGTAGATCGTATAAATCTGGGTTGGATTTAATTCGCTGGTAGCCCCGCCTTCATAATCCTGAACGTTGACTTCGTTAGATTCCTTAATGTAGGTAGACATTGTTTTACCATCCGTGAAAACCTCCTGACCACCTAATACCAAACGAAATTTCTCATTCTTAACCGTCAGGTCACCTTTCAGCGATTCCTTGGCGCCAGCGCCAGCGCTCGTATACGTAAACGCTGCCTGATACGATTTCAGCGATTGATACTTTTTACTCATCGCGTCCAGAATCTGCTGCGCCCGTTTGTCTTTCTGGGCAGCAGCAGGTAGCGTTATACATAACGCCAAAGCTAGCATCCATGCTATTTTCTTCATTTTTATATGTGTTACTCGTAAATGCAAGATTTAAAGTCGCCTTCTGAGAGTCTTTGTTTTAATAATAGAGACTAGAAAACGCTGTAAAAGTTTAATTCGACAAGGTAACTGAGTCTGTCTTCTCCAGGGAGAAAAGTAGAGAAGCTGGCAGGCTATTCTCCTTTCAACCGCTTGAGCATTTCTTCAAGCATTTGCAGATCCGATACTAATACGTCACGGGCTTTACTACCTTCAAAAGGGCCAACAATCTTCGCTGCTTCCAATTGATCGACCAACCGACCGGCGCGGTTATAGCCAAGTTTCAACTTACGCTGAATCAACGACGTACTACCTTGCTGATGGATAACAATGAGCCGGGCTGCTTCATCAAACATTGGGTCCCGATTACCAAGATCGACGTCTTTGTCGTCATTCTGTCCACCTTCATCTCCGACAAACTCCGGTAAAGCATACGCATCGTCGTATCCTCGCTGATTACCCACGAATTCGCAAAGCTCTTCGATTTCATTTGTATCGACAAAGGGGCACTGAAGGCGTATTATGTCCGAATTTGACGATAGCAGCATGTCCCCCTGACCAACCAACTGTTCAGCTCCGCCCGTATCTAAAATGGTTCGGGAGTCGATCTTGGACGTAACTTTAAAAGAAAGCCGCGCCGGGAAATTGGCCTTAATCAGGCCCGTTATTACGTTTACAGAAGGACGTTGCGTAGCAACAACCAAATGAATACCAATGGCTCTGGCTAACTGCGCCAAGCGTGCAATAGGCTGCTCAACTTCTTTCCCGGCTGTCATCATCAGATCTGCTAACTCGTCAATAATCAGAACGATATAGGGCAGAAATCGGTGGCCCTTTTCAGGGTTAAGACGCCGTTTTACAAACTTCGCATTGTACTCCTTTAGATTCCGACTGCCTGCGTCTTTGAGCAGATTATATCGATTATCCATCTCAATACAGAGCGAGTTCAAGGTATTAACCACCTTCTTCGTATCAGTAATAATAGGCTCTTCAGAATCAGGTAGTTTCGCCAGAAAATGCCGCTCCAGTTTGTTGAACAACGTAAGCTCTACTTTTTTAGGATCGACTAAAACGAGCTTCAGTTGCGAAGGGTGCTTCTTATAAATCAGCGATGTGAGCAGTACGTTCAAGCCGACGGATTTCCCTTGTCCGGTAGCTCCGGCCATCAGCAAGTGCGGCATTTTAGCCAGGTCTGCTACGTAAATGTCATTCGATATAGTCTTGCCAAGCACTACAGGCAGATCGTATTTGCTGCTGTTGAATACATCGCTGGTAATAACCGACCGCATCGAAACCATTTCCCGATTCTTGTTAGGCACTTCAATACCGATGGTTCCCATGCCGGGCATAGGCGCGATGATACGTATTCCAAGCGCCGACAGGCTCAAGGCAATGTCATCTTCCAGGCTTTTGATCTTTGAAATTCGGACGCCTTTGGCAGGAACAATCTCGTATAACGTAACAGTAGGGCCAATTGACGCCTGAATGGAATCAATTTCGATACCAAAGTTGCGTAGCGTAGTTTCGATACGTTCCTTGTTGGCCGTTAGTTCGTCGTCAGACACATTGGCCTTTCGGTTGTTCTGGTAGTCCACCAGCAAATCGTTGGTAGGATACTGATATTGCGGCAGATCAAGCGTTGGGTCGTACAACCCATGAACCGCTACCAGATCGTCGTCTTCAAACGGATCTGGTTCGAAGGCCGATACCGGAGGGGGAGAAGGTTCATCATTAACAGAATTGTCTGTGCCTGTAGTTAACGCATCCCGATTTTTAATGGTTAAGGTAACTCCCGTTGTTGGAATAATAGAATCTGTTACAGCTACTTTCTCATGAACAGTTTCTTGGGGCACTACTTCGTTGGTAGGCGTATCTGCGAAGGAGACAGGTTCGGGTTTTGCTTCTGGGTAATCGTTCTGCTCATACTCTTCGTCGTCTAAAGCGATCTCACTTTCCTCGTACGTTTGGAGAGGGCTGTCGTTGCGTTTCTGGGAGTTGGCTTGATTTAACGTAGATAAATCTGGCAGTTTAATATTTCGTACATCGAAAAAATAGACGACAAAAAAGAAAAGCAGAAAAGCAATAAAGGCTAGATTTCCCCAGCCAAACAGACCATATAGTGCTACGTTGATTTCGTATCCGATACCGCCACACCATATGCTTGCCGTTTCGGCAGAGTTGGTTACGAGTACAATATAGCCTAATATTAAACTACACCAGACTGCAGCAAATAGTAATGCCGTTGTGGTGCGGCTCAGGGGTAAAAGCTCATAACCAAAGGTTAATTTAAAGCCTGCCAGAAAAATAATAAATGGTAAAGCCAGAGCCCCTACGCCAAACCATCGAAAAACAAAAACATGCGCCACGTAGGCACCAACCAGCCCGACCCAATTGCGGGTTTCGGTGGCTGCTTCTGCCAGTGGTTGCGTAAAAGCAGCGCCTACTACGCTCTGATCGGCAGCGCCATTCAATAGGTATGATATAAAAGCAACCAGCAAACCAATTGCCAGACCCATCAACAAAACACCCAGGGTCAAGGTTGATCGCTGATCCGTGAACCATCGGTCGATAGCCGCTCCCCAATTGAACGCAGGCCGACGAGGGCCACTACCTGATGAGCCATTATTCAGGCGGGGGCGGGGTTCAGTACGTTCGACAGGGCGTCGGAGAGTATTCTGGCGTGGAGATGTCGTCGGTTGTGCCATGCGTTGGGGTGGGGCTAAGCGGCAGGTTTATTTCTTTTCTAACGAAAAACCACGAAAAATTGATTTTGCATTTTACAAATGTAAATTAAAGTTATCGAATCTTAAACTACCCCTTTCCTGACTTTATATGCTTTTCAGCAACCCTTGATTAATTTTTTTTACTAATCCAGGCCCTTCATAAATAAAACTGGTATATACCTGTACTAAACTGGCTCCAGCGTTAAGTTTTTCTTGAGCGTCTTGCGCCGAAAAAATGCCACCAACTCCAATAATTGGAAAAGCTCCGGCTGATTGTTGGTGTAGATACCGAATAACTTCCGTAGCCCGCGTACGTAATGGCTGTCCGCTTACTCCACCTGCTCCAATCTGATTGATAATGGCCGGATCGGTTGTTAGATTACCGCGGTTGATTGTCGTATTCGTTGCGATTACGCCCGCAATACCCGTTTCAGTAACAATAGCAATAATGTCATCCAGCTGACCATTCGTCAGGTCGGGGGCAATTTTGAGCAAAATTGGTTTGGCTTTGGGTCGTTGGCGATTTTCCTGCTCCAAAGCGGTGAGCAACTTTGTCAGAGGCTCCCGTTCCTGTAGATCACGAAGCCCCGGCGTGTTAGGAGAGCTGACATTGACGACAAAGTAATCAACGGTGTCGAAAAGCTCCCGAAAACTAATCAGATAATCGTTTAGGGCATTTTCGTTAGGAGTATCTTTATTTTTACCAATATTTCCTCCAACAATTACTCGTCGATTTCCCCGATTTCGATTAAAGTGACGAAGCCGCTCAGCAGCCGGGCTTACCCCTTTATTGTTGAAACCCATCCGATTAATTAACCCTAGATCGATTTTTAGGCGAAACAGGCGAGGACGGGGATTGCCGGGTTGTGGGCGGGGAGTTACGGTTCCAATTTCAACGAACCCGAAACCTAAATCGCTTAGTTCACTCACCAGTTCGCCGTTCTTATCGAAGCCAGCCGCCATCCCCACCGGATTAGGAAAAGACAGGCCGAATACCGTGCGATTTAATCGCTCGTCTTCCAGTACGAAAAGTCTTCGGCAGATTGCCGAAACCCCCGGAATGGACAGCGCTATTTTAAGAAAGGTTGATACGGTGTGGTGAATCGTCTCGGCGTCGAAACGGAAGAGAATGGGTAAGATAATGCGCTTGTACATAAGCGCAAAGATAACGTAGCGTCCTTCGTCTCAGTCAACCTATATAATCTTTCTTCAAGTGCTGCCTGAGACGAAGGGCGCTACGTTTAGCCAAATAAGTCGGACGATAGATAGCGATCTCCTCGATCGCAGATAATGCAGACGATTACTCCTGAATCCAGTTCCTGAGCGAGTTTGATGGCAGCATGAACTGCTCCGCCACTACTCATGCCGGCAAACACACCCTCTACATTTGCTAATTTACGCGTCATGATTGTTGCGTCGTCAGCCGAAACTTCAATAACACGATCAACACGCTTTGGATCAAAAATTTTAGGCAGGTACTCAATGGGCCATTTTCTAATCCCTGGAATTGACGAACCGTCTGTTGGTTGGCAACCCACAATTTGTATAGCCGGGTTCTGTTCTTTCAAATAGCGCGAGGTGCCCATTATAGTACCTGTTGTACCCATTGAAGAAACAAAATGAGTAATCTCTCCGGATGTATCCCGCCAAATTTCGGGGCCTGTTGTCCGATAATGAGCCAGGTAATTATCCGGATTTGCGAACTGATTGAGCATCAGATAACCACCTTTTCGCACCTGTTCATCAGCATAATCGCGTGCACTTTCTATAGTTTCTGTCAGAATCACTTTAGCGCCAAAAGCTTCCATCGTCAGAACACGCTCGTGGGTAGAGTTTTCTGGCATGACCAGTTCAATAGGAATGTCATATAAGCGAGCAATCATGGCCAGGGCAATACCTGTATTTCCACTGGTTGCTTCAATAAGCGTCGTTCCTGGCTTCAGTTCTCCCCGGCTTAGAGCGCCCTGAATCATACTTATGGCGGCTCGATCTTTTACGCTACCCCCTGGATTATTACCTTCAAGTTTACCGTATACACGTACGTTAGGATTAGGATTTAGGCGGTTCAATTCAACTAAGGGTGTGTTGCCGACTAAATCAAGCAAGGTTGCCATGCTGATTTTATAAAACTTGTGATGTTCAATAATCAAGGATAAAGCTTGCCAATAAGTTCGTCCGCTCTATAATTGACTAAAGTTTATTAGTTTTTACCAAAGGGATAATTGTATTATTCTTATTGTATATATTGACACTATTTCTAGGGTAAAATTTTAATTAAGCTAATTGCTTGATAATGAAATTTGTGTAAACTTGCTGTTGTAGAAACTTAAAACTAAATATTTATATCCTTTAAGTTCTATATATTCACACCTTTTAATATATTGATACATATGAAAGCAATTTTATTTGCTAAACCGCTTACTTCGGTTAACCTGGAACAGATCGCCGATCAGTTTGATATGTCCGATTTAACTCTTCCATTTTGGGGGAGCCGCAAAAAAATGCCGATGCATCGCATTGTGCGTTTAGAAGGGGAGGGCAACTATACAGTTTTTCACTTCGTGGATGGCAGCCAACTAATGGTGTCTTTGACACTAAAAAAGATGGAAAGCCGACTATCTCCGAAAGTATTTGTGCGCCCGCACAAGAAAAATATTATCAATCTTCTGTACCTGGAGAGCGTTAATCCGGACCGTCAGCAAATGAGTGTAAGTCTTGTCAATGGGGACCGGATTGAAGTTTCGCGCAGGAAAGCGAGCCGGTTTATAAAGCAAGTGAAAGGATTCCAGCAGGAACTCATGGTTCTTGACGCGAAACCAACTGCTCCTGTTGTGGTGGTAGCCTGAACGATAGGCGTTCAGTGATTCCAGCTTCAGGTCTACGCGAAACGTACTGCCTGAAACTGAAATCATTGAATCCGATTTATTTCGTCAATTTGGCCAGCTCTTCGTCGCGTAGCGGGCGACGCAAAATTTTACCAACGTTGGATTTTGGTAACTCATCGCGAAATTCAATAACGCGTGGCACTTTGTAAGGGGTAAGATTTTCACGGCAGAAGGCTTTAACCGTTTCTGCTGTGAGCTCGGGGTCTTTTTTTACCACAAAAATCTTCACAACTTCAGTCGACTTTTCATCAGGAATACCAATACAGGCTACTTCTGCCACACCTGGACATTGAGCAACTACATCCTCTATTTCATTAGGATATACATTAAAGCCAGACACTAGAATCATGTCTTTTTTTCGATCAACGATCTTGAAGAAGCCATCTTCATTCATTACCCCCACGTCGCCAGTTTTGAACCAATCGCCCAGCATGGCCTTGGCCGTTTCGTCGGGACGATTGTAATAGCCTTTGAACACCTGAGGCCCCCGCGCTGCAATCTCACCAGGTTCGCCAATGGGTGCGTCGCTACCATCATCACGAATAATTTTCATCTCAGTGCTTGGCCACGGAATACCGATCGTTCCCACCCGTACCGAACCATCCACAGGATTTGAACTAAGCACCGGCGATGTTTCAGTTAAGCCGTAGCCTTCGCAGGGCGTATTACCCGTTAACTTAGTCCAGCGTTCGGCTACGGATGTTTGCAGGGCCATGCCGCCCGCTGAAGTGACTTTCAGATCGCTAAAATCGACTTCTGTAATCCGTGGGTGATTGAGTAAGCCGTTGTACAACGTATTGACGCCAGTAAAACCAGTAATTTTATACTTCTTCAGGTCATCAATAAAGGCATTCATATCCCTCGGGTTGGTAATGAGCAGATTCATGAAACCACTTTTGAGCCCAGCAAGAGCGTTGGTCGTTAGCGCATAAACGTGATAAAGTGGTAACGCTGCTACAAAAACTCCTTCTCCTTCAGGAAGGTGGAGAGGTTTTAGCCATTGGTGCTGACATTCTACATTAGAAATTATGTTTCGATGCGTTAACATAGCCCCTTTTGAGACACCGGTTGTACCACCTGTGTACTGAATAAAGGCCAGATCTGTATCTTTTATGGCTACCGGCCGAAAGGGTTGCGTACGTCCTCGGCTTAAGGCATCGTTAAACGCAATTGCGTCGGGCAGACTATACGGGGGAACTAGTTTTTTGACGTACTTAACTACAGCGTTAACGATTTGCTTTTTGGGAAAGCCCAGCAAATCACCCAATTGTGTAATAATGACATGCTGGATATCGGTTCGGCCAATAATTTTTTCCAAATGACTGGCAAAATTGGACAGAATGACAATCGCCTTCGCACCCGAGTCTTTGAACTGGTGCTGCATTTCGCGGGGGGTATACAATGGATTTGTATTAACAACGGTTAACCCTGCCCGTAATGCCCCAAACATGGCCACCGGATATTGCAGTGTATTGGGCATTTGAATAGCCAGTCGGTCACCTTTCTGCAGCTTTAAGCCGTTTTGTAGAAACGACGCAAACTGCTCTGACAACGTGTCCAACTCCCCATAAGTCAGTTGCTTTCCCATGCAGGCATAGGCAGGACGATCCTTGAAACGTCGACAGCCCTCTTCCAGCAAAGCTGCCAGCGAAGGGTAGGCATCCGGATTTATTTCTTCCGGGACTTCTTTCGGGTAAAAACGTCGCCAAGGATACGTTATAGCTGATTGCGTCTTCATATTGAGATTTTAGGTTTGGGCAAACAGAAGCTACTACACTGATTCTAACAGTCGGCTAACAAAAACCAGGTAATCGAAAGTTAAGCGTTAATCCTATCCATAATTGACTGCTTCAATACGCCTACAGTGGAATCATTGATGTGTACAACAAAATTACGGCAATTGTTCTATTTTATTGTAATGGACAAATCAGGCTAATGTTTTGTATGCAACAACGCCGGAACAAATAGATCCGGCGTTGTTGCATTAACCGTTTGCTTACTTATTTGACCGTTCATCAAAACGACGGGATAAGAATGCAACTCTGAATCAAATAAAGGCGTCCTTGGGAAGGCGCCTAAACAGCGTTTAAGTTAAGAAAGAATGCAAAAACACCGGTCCGGTAATGAGGCCGGTGTTTTTAGTTAATACGTGCAATATACATTTTTTATAACGTAAGGGTTTGGGTAGTCAAAAAACATTGAATCAGACAGATTCTACGTTTTCACCCATTCTGGAATCACCAACGTAACATCTTTCTTTGAAACAGCCATTCAGCGTAAATGCGAAGAATATTTACGAGAGCAGTATGAGATTATCTCTGGTCATAAGCGTTTTGAACCAAGGGAAATGCCATGTCAGACGATGGCATGACGTTCTAACGAATAATTGAAAGGCAAAGATTGTATAATTGACAATCAGGATTGGGGTAGCTAATGAACTGTGGAGTACCACCTTGGTGGAAAGACAAAACAATCGGCGCCTTCGAGGTACTCTATTACACATTGCATCCCACGCTCTTTATCTCGGTAACATCCGAAAAGTCCATAATCTCGTTGATAGGCCTTTTCAACTTCCTCCCAAGCGCGATTATTTCGGCTATTAGGGCCAACTACGTAGCACCTGTAAATTAGCCATTTACTCTTTTCTGCTTTTCCGTTTCGCATCTGCGGAATCCATTTGCCATTCAGCTCGACAAGCTGATTTTGTATCTTTTCAAAATAGCCTGCAGGAGCATTGCCGGTTATCGCCAACGTATCCAGAAAACCAGTTTCGGTTAGTTTAAACTTCACCGTTATGACTATTGCACTATCGCGCGGCTGTCTGAATCCCGCGTACAAACCAACACCAGGCGTATGACGCGACCGCAGCGTTGGCGGTATTACAGAATCAGAACTAATCCACCCACCAAGCGTAATTAATGCGAGTAATACGGCGAGATTACTGGTCAGTTTGTTCATATTATACTATCCATCTAATTACGTCACCGTTGAAACCGCGACCGCTGTCTGTCGGTCTTTCGGGCTTCGTAGTGCTGTTTGTCGGCAACGTAGCAAAGTCGTTCAATTTCGGCATATACAATTCCCTCTTTGTCAATCCATTGAACGGTAAACGTACGTTCTGTCTGTCCATTCGTCGCTACGTCCTGACGGATCGTTTCGAGTTGCTCGTCCGTAAGTTCGAAGCGGGCGTAGAGCGTTTGCCGACCCGGTTTGCGACAGCGAATACTGGCCGATTTATCCCAGACAACGTAGCGGTTTCCCAGAACCTTCAGCAGCATCACCATATAGAACGGATCGGTGGCCGAGAACATGCTTCCACCAAAAATGGTACCCACGTAGTTGTACGTCCAGATGCTACGTCGGAGCCGGACGTGTACTTCACGCCAGTCGCCCGACCAGAACAGAATATGGCCACCTGTTCCGAAAAACATCGGGTACCAGTTCAGAAGGGTTCGGAATCGCCAGGATTGAAACGATTCTTTCCGTTGAGTTTCTAAAAAATTAGGTTTCATTATTTTCTCAGAATCCGTTTATGGCTAAGCAAGTTAGAGCAGATTGATCATCTGGCGAATATACTTTGGCTACTCACTAGTCTTGCAAAACTTTATGTAAAGGCTAACTTTGCCGGCAGTCCTTTAACGTTTTCTTAATCTACATACTCAAACATGAACAAACTATTACGAATCTGGATCGTTCTGGCTTTTCTTTTCTGCTCATCGCTTGCAAGGGCGCAGCAGATTGATCTTAACGGAACCGTTTCGTCGGAGGAGGGGCCCCTGCCTGGCGTAAACGTATCAATCAAAGGCACCACAACCGGCACACAAACCAACGAAAACGGCCGCTACTCGCTTCGGGTGAATACCGGTAATTCAGTGCTGGTATTCAGTTACATTGGCTACGAAAGCCAAGAGGTTACAGTTGGCAACCGCACCCGTATTGACGTAACGCTACGTTCCGATAACAAAACCCTGAACGAAGTGGTAGTTACGGCGCTGGGCATCAGTCGCGAAAAGAAAGCGTTGGGTTATGCTGCTCAGAGCGTTAACTCAGAACAGATTGTGCAGAACCGTCAGCCAAACCTTGTCAATGCGTTGCAGGGAAAAGTGGCGGGTGTAACCATTTCCAGCACGGGCGGTGCGCCGGGGCAGGGCGCCCGCATCCTGATTCGGGGAATTAACTCACTCGACGTAAGCCGCGACAATCAGCCGCTGTTTGTAGTCGATGGGGTATTGTTCGACAACAGTACATCAACAGGAACGACCAACTCTGGTGCTGAACTCCGGGGAATGTCGAACCGGGCTGCTGATATCAACCCAGACGACGTAGAGACGATTAATATTCTGAAAGGTGGAGCCGCTACGGCATTGTATGGACTGCGGGGCGCCAATGGCGTAGTCGTTATCACAACCAAATCAGGAAAAGCGGGTGCGTTTCGGGCCAATTACAGCGGCACGTATGGTTTCGAGAATGTAAACAAACTGCCTGAAGTGCAGGATAAATACACCATCGGCTACTCGGGCGTGTATAATCCGCAGGACTTTTTCCCATCGTGGGGACCCACCGTCGAGGAAGCCCGCAAAATTGACCCAACCCATCCTGAAAAATTGTACAACATTTATAAGGATGCGTATTACACCGGTAAGCAATTCCAGAACAACCTGTCATTTACAGGAGGGACGGATAAGATTAATTTCCTGTCGTCAATCGGGCATCTGAGGCAGGAGGGGGTAATTCCGTTTACGGATTTCAATAAATTGTCTGTTCGGCTGAACACTAACGTAAAGTTTAGTGACAAGTTTACCACCGGTGCCAATCTGAATTTTATTAATTCGGGCGGAGATCGGTACAATGCCGACCGGTACAACGAAAGCCTGAGCTACTGGTCGCCCCGATACGATGTGCGTGATTACCTTAATGCCGACGGGAGTTATAAAACTTACGGCAATGGTAACCCGATTTATGGCGCCATGACTAACAAACTTCGCGACAATGTAAATCGTCTGGTTGGCGGCCTGAACTTCAATTACACGCCGTTCTCTTGGTTATCGCTGAACTACCGAGCGGGTCTGGATACGTATTCCGACGACCGCAGACGCTGGGCACCAGGCCCGGCCGGAACCGCCGGAGAACGTGTTTACGAAGACAACGCACTAGGTTTTGTTTACCAGTACAACACGAATTTCCGGGCTATTACGTCTACGTTTACGGCCAGCGCAAACCATAAATTTGGTGAGAACTTCAATACGACGCTACGTATCGGCCATGATCTGTATGATCGGCGAATTCGAGGATTTGGTGCCGAAGGAACCGAGTTGAGCGTGTATAATTACTTTGACTTACGGAATGCTAAAACCGTTGTGCCAACCCAAAGTGGAGAAGATTACCGACTGATGGGAATTTTTGGTGAGTTAACAGTGGATTATAAGGACTTCCTGTTCCTGACCCTGACCGGACGTAACGACGTAACGTCGTCATTACAGGCGCCCAATAATTCGTTTTTCTACCCATCGGCCAGTTTGAGCTATTTGTTCTCGCGGCAGATGCAATTACCCCAGTTTATTAGCCTGGGTAAGCTTCGGGCGTCGTACGCGCAGATTGGTAAAGATGCAGCGCCGTATTCAACCATTACGGGCTATTCGCCGTATACGCAGTTGCCGTCAGGCACAACCGGCTTTACGCGGGGTGCGCTGCTGGGCGATCCTAACCTTCGTCCTGAGTTTACCGATACCTTCGAAGCAGGTCTGGAAATGAGCTTCCTCAACAACCGATTTGGACTGGATTTTACATATTATAACTCGCTTAGCAAAGACCAGATTATTCGGGTTGACGTAACGTCGACAACGGGTTATGTGAATGCAGCTATTAACTCAGGTTCGATGCGCAACCGGGGTGTTGAACTGGTTCTGCGCGCTACACCTGTGCGTACGGGTAAGTTCAACTGGGATGTAAATCTGAACTTCTCGGCCAACCGTAACAAAATCCTGAGCATTCGCGAAGGACTGACCGAAATCAACTATGCCTCGCAGTTTGGCTATTCAAGTTCGACCGTAACAATGCGTCTGGTACCGGGTTACGCCTACGGAAATCTGTACGGCCGATCGTATCAGCGATATTATCCGAATGCGGCCGAAGCCAACGCATCGCCTGAACTCGACCGGAGCCGCCCGATTGTGATTGGTGCCAACGGCTTCCCGGTGATCAACACGGCTCAGAAAATTCTGGGCAATTCGCAGCCGAAGTGGATCGGTGGACTGAACAATACGCTGACTTACGGTAATTTCACGTTGACGGCTCTGGTCGATGCGCGCGTTGGGCAGGATCGATACAATCAGATGAGTAACTTCTTCTCGGCATTCGGTATAGCGAAATACACCGAAGATCGAAACACTACCAAAGTATTTGAAGGCGTACTGGCTGATGGAACCCCAAACACCAAAGCTGTATGGCTGGGGCAGGGTAAAGGACCCGATGGCGTCGATTATACCAACGGATTCTACCGGAACGTTCACCGGGGCGTATCGGAAAACTTTATCGAAGATGCTTCTTGGGTGCGGCTCCGTTCGGTTGGTTTGTCGTATGGCTTACCTACTACGTTGTTTAACAAATCGTCGTTTGTGAAAAACGCACGCGTGAGCATTACAGGCAACAATCTGGCACTGTGGACGAAATACACGGGTTATGACCCTGAAACCAGCTCGACCAATAGCGGCAGTAACGTCGATGGGTTTACCGGGTTTACATACCCAGCTGTACGGAGCTTCCTGTTTTCGCTCAATGTTGGTTTCTAACGATCTTTTCTTTTATAAATCATGAAATTCAATCGTCATTATATACGTCCTGTTCTTACCCTGCTGGTTGTTACGTTGCTGAGCAGTTGTAAAGATTATTTCGAACTAAAAGAAAACCCGAACCTGATTTCGAACCCGCCACTGGCTTCGTTCCTGTCGACCACGACACAGAAAACAGCCTTGAGTTCACAGCGGTTTGGAAACACTACGTCTTATTTCGTGCAGTATCTGGCCAATCCGGGCGCTGGCGGCTCAACCGATACGTATCAGATTACGGATTATACATCCACCTGGGATTATGCCTATTTCACCATGGCCGACCTGTACGACATGAAGAAAAGGGCGCAGGAGCAGGGTGCTTCAGAATATGTAGGTGTGGCCAATGTGATGCTATCGTACCAGCTGAACCTGATTGCTGACATGTTTGGCGATGCACCTTTTTCAGATGCGTTTACGGGCACTACGTTAATTCCGAAATACGATACGGGCGAAACCTTGTACACAACGGCTTTGACGCTGCTTAACGAAGGGATAACGGAGCTGGCCAAAACCGACTCGAAAGTCAAACTGGCAGCTGCTAACGATCTGATTCATAAGGGTAGTACGGCGGCCTGGACCAAAACGGCTTATGCGATGAAAGCCCGCATGCTGAATAAACTATCTAAAAAGAGTACGTATAAACCGGCCGATGTGCTGGATGCGGTTTCCAAATCGTACACAGCCAATACGGATGATGCACAGATGGCGTCGTTCCTGCTACGTAATCCCTGGGCTACCGTAGCACGTAACAATGCCGCGCTTGTGCTCGATGGCTGGCTGTCCAATCAACTGGTCAATCAGTTGAACGGCACTACCTATGGCATTATTGACCCGCGCGTTGAGAAGATTACAGATAAAACCGTGAACGGTACGTATGTCGGTACGCGTAACGGGCAGGGCAACGTTGGTGGCAATAACACTGTGAAAGATGAAGTCTACATATCACTCAACTCACCCTGGACGGGGGATGCGTCGCCGTTGTTTATTGTTACATACGCCGAAATGAAATTTGTGGAAGCCGAAGCTGCTTTCCGCGCTGGCGACAAAGCGAAAGCATATGCGGCTTATCTGGCGGGTATTCGGGCCAATATGGATAAATTCGGCGTAGCGGCTGCTGCTCGTGATACGTATATCAATGATAAGTCAGTTAGCGTGGGTGCGGATAATTTAACACTCGATCTGATTTTCAAGGAAAAATACGTAGCAACGTACCTGAATCCGGAAGCCTGGAACGATGCGCGTCGGTACGATTACAAATACAAAGGCTTTACGTTACCGCTCAACGCTGCGCTCGGTACTGCGTTTATCCGGCGGGCGGCTTATCCGAACGGCGAGACCACGAAAAACGGTAATAACGTACCAGCCGACGTAGCATTATCAACTCCGCTTTGGTGGGATAAACCGTAGATTAGATAGTTCCTAAAACCCCTAAATCCCCTGAAGGGAACTTTGCCGATGAGTACGCAAAGCTCCCCTCAGGGGATTTAGGGGTTTCTCTATTTATCCATCGACGCTAAAACGCCTTCTTTCAGTGAATACGTCGACGTGCGAATCTGTTTGATTCCATACGTTTTCAGTACGTAGTCGATCAGGCAAACCGCTACTACGATCATATCGACACGCAATTCAATCATGCCCGGAATTTCCATCCGTTCGGCATGATTTTTCGTAATCAGCAATTCGTAAGCGCGGTAAAATTCGGCAATGGGTAGCGTAAATGTTGCTTGTGCCGGGTCGGGCCACTGGCCTTGTTCATGCATAAACCACATATCGACCAACGTATCGAACGAGCCCGACGAGCCAACCAACGTAGCGGGTTGGTATTGGTGAATGGCGTTGGCCAGGGGTAACAGTTGTTCCTGAAAATAGTCGTGTAAACGACGAATACTGCCAGAGCTTATGGGATCTGTGGTCATGAATCGTTCGCGAAGTCGTTGCCCGCCAATCTCAAAACTCTGTTTCCAGAAAATCCGCGACTGATTGCCCAGAATAAACTCTACGCTACCTCCGCCAATGTCAACGATTAACGCTGTTTCTTCATCCAGCGCACCAGCCGTCCGAATGCCGTGATAAATGTATTCAGCTTCCTGATCGCCCGAAATAACCTGAACGGTAATACCCGTCGACGCCCGAACGCGGTCGATAAATTCCTGCTGATTGCGTGCTACGCGAATGGCGCTGGTACCGATAGCTACCACCTGATCGGGCGCTACGTCAAATTGATCCAGTACCTGCCGGAAGTAGGTTAGTACGTTCAGAGCACGACCAATGCCCTCTTCCGTAATAATGCCCTGATTGATGCCTGCCTGACCGATTTTGGCCGGACGACTTTCGCGGAACAGTGTTTGGTAGGTATCCGCCTTTTTCTCAGCGATAAACAGGTGAAATGTATTGGTACCTAAATCAATAATAGCTTGCTTCATAGCCGCAAAACTATTACCTTTGCCGTCCGGTTTTAGCTAAAATAAAATTTTTAACATGTTAATCATTAACGTAAAAGACAACGAATCGATCGATAAGGCACTGAAGCGCTTCAAGAAGAAATTCGAGAAGACGGGTGTTTTGCGTCAGTTGCGTTCGCGGACGGCTTTCCAGAAACCGTCGGTAAAGCGTCGCACTGAGGTTATCAAGGCTGCCTACAAAGAAAGAATGTACGGCAACCACACTGAGCAATAGGAGCCAGTGTAGGGCACATATTGGTCTTAAGTTGTTGAATGCGCAGTCAACGATTTACGAAACAAAGCCAATAACAGGAGCAGCAGACAGGGGTGTTTGCTGCTTTTTTGTTTATCTATCGACGCCGGAACCGCACAGTCGGCCTTACGGTGTTAGTACAAGATTTGAAAGATTTTCAGAATTTAGTCGTCAGAAAGCAGATATTGTCAATCCCTATATTTTGAATCTGTTTAAACTTTTCTTATTTGCTAAAAGTAGAGTCGTGTTTTTTTATTAAGAACGGAGGGAGGTATATCAAGTTCGTAGTTTTTTTAGTTTTTGTTTAATCAGA
>NZ_JBMDWV010000200.1:0-6045 GCF_048594605.1 Spirosoma sp. | reverse complement strand
ACAATTCTGCTGTCGGCCTCAACGGCGCAGGTACTTTTTGACGGAACTGATCCGATGGGCAAATCCATTAATATTGATGGAAAAGCGGATGTTCGCGTAACGGGTATTTATGAAGATTTGCCGCTCAATACGTCGTTTCACGACCTTAACTATATTGCCCCCTGGGACTTGTTTGTAGCCACACAGCCCTGGGTGAAACGAGCCCGCGATAAGCAGGAGTGGGGAAATAACTCGTTTCAGTTGTTTGTCCAGATTGCCGATAATACGGATATGGAAGCGGTGAGTAGCCGCATTAAAAACGCCAAATTAAATAACGTACCGCCCGACGAGAAGAAATACAAACCGGAGATGTTTCTCCACCCCATGAGCGACTGGCGTTTGCGCGGCCACTGGGAAGAAGGCGTTAAAACGGGCGGTTATATTTCGTACGTTCGGCTGTTCAGTATCATAGGCATTTTTGTGCTGCTGCTGGCCTGCATCAACTTCATGAATCTGAGCACGGCACGTAGTGAAAAACGGGCCAGGGAAGTGGGCATTCGCAAGGCCATTGGGTCAGTACGTGGTCAGCTCATCAACCAGTTTCTCAGCGAATCATTTCTGGTCGTTTTCTTTGCGTTTGGCGGGGCTATACTACTCATTCTGGGTCTTTTACCCTGGTTCAATGAAGTATCTGACAAACAGATCACCTTCCCCTGGACCAACGTCTCATTCTGGTTGAGTAGCCTCGTCTTTATTCTGATTACCGGGTTGCTGGCGGGTAGCTATCCAGCCCTTTATCTCTCGTCGTTCCAGCCGATCAAGGTATTGAAAGGCACCTTTAAACTGGGCGGTTGGGCGGCTACTCCACGCAAGGTGCTGGTTGTGATTCAGTTTACGGTTTCCATTACGTTGATTATCGGCACCATTATCGTTTATCGGCAAATTCAGCATACCAAAAATCGACCGCTGGGCTATGATAACAATGGCGTCGTCATGATTCAGATGTTATCGCCCGCTTTTTACGGTAAGTATGACGTATTGAAAACCGACCTTAAAAATGCGGGTGTTATTCAGGAAATGGCCGAATCGTCCAGCCCACTAACGGGCGTCTGGTCGAACAATGGTGGGTTTAGCTGGCCGGGCAAAGATCCTTCTCTGGATACCGATTTCTCCACCATTTGGGTCACGCACGATTTCGGCAAAACGGTTGGCTGGCAATTCAGTGAAGGGCGTGATTTTTCAAGGAAGTTTGCCACGGATTCGTCGGCTATTGTGATCAACGAAGCGGCTGTCAAATTCATGGGTATTGAGCACCCAATTGGCAAGGTAGTTAAATGGGGCGACGACAATAATCCGACCAACAAACCTGAGTATTTTACGATTATCGGCGTCATAAAGGACGTGCTGGCCGAATCGCCCTACGAACCCGTCAGGCAGGCGATTTACTTCATGGATTATGAAAACGTCAACTGGATTATGCTCAAACTCAATCCGCGCCGGAGTACCAGCGAGTCGATCGCTGTTGTTGAATCTACGTTCAAAAAACACGTACCGTCGGCGCCGTTCACCTATAAGTTTGCGGACGAGGAATTTGGCAAAAAGTTCGCGTCGGAAGAACGTATTGGTAAGCTGGCGGGTGGATTTGCCATTCTGGCAGTCTTCATCTGCTGCCTGGGTTTATTCGGTCTGGCTTCGTTCACGGCCGAACAACGTACCAAAGAAATCGGCGTACGAAAGGTGTTGGGTGCGTCGGTGCTGAATCTGTGGAGTTTGCTGTCGAAAGATTTCGTCATACTGGTTGTTCTCTCCTGCCTGATCGCTTCGCCCATAGCCTGGTACTACCTGAGTCGCTGGCTGGAGTATTACGATTATCACACTGAACTGTCGTGGTGGATTTTTGTAGCCGCAGGCGCAGGCGCTTTACTCATTACGTTGCTAACGGTGAGTTTCCAGAGCATCAAAGCCGCTTTGATGAATCCGGTCAAATCACTACGTAGTGAATAAATCGCATTGGGCTAGAAAACACTCATTGATACGCTTCTACCCTATGCCCTAACCCCAACACCCCATGCCCACTGCCCCACCCAAACTCGCTGACCGACTGCTAGGTCTCTTCTGCGCCCCCCACCGGCTGGAGGAAGTGCAGGGCGACTTGCATGAGGAATTTGCTTATCAGGTCCAACGGATGGGGGAGCGTCGGGCCCGCTGGCGCTACTGGCGGGATGTGCTGGGATTTATAAAACCCTTTGCGATAAAGCGTAAACCAGAATCTACTTTGTCACCCTTTTTCCTGTACCCTGACATGCTACGCAGTTATTTAAAAATCAGTTTACGGAGCCTTTGGAAAAACAAGGTGTATTCGGGCATAAACGTAGCTGGACTTTCGGTTGGGCTGGCCTGTTGCCTGGCTATCGGCCTGTATATTACTGACGAACTTTCGTACGATCGATTCAATACGCATTACGACAGTATTTACCGCGTCGTGGAAAAGCAGAAACAGGCGGACGGACTCTATAACGTAGCAGTGACCCCTGCCCCACTAGCCCCCACGCTGACCAACGATTTCCCGGAAGTACGTCAAACTACCCGCATCGGACGCTGGAGCGGTCTGCTAACGCAGGGGCGGCAATCAGCAGAAGCTACCGACATGCTGATCGTCGATCCTTCTTTTTTCACCTTATTCTCGTTTCCACTGGTGCGCGGCAATGTCCGTAACGTTTTTTTAAGTGCTAACGAAGTTATCATAAGCGAGTCGATGGCTGAGCGTTTTTTCGGCCCTGATTGGGCTAAAATCGCTATTTTAGGCAAACCGTTTTTACTGAACCGCGAACATACGCTGACCCTGGCTGGCGTAGTTAAAAATGCGCCCAACCATTCCCATATCCAGTTCGATGTACTTTTGCCCCTCAAGTACCAGGAGCGCTACGATCCCTGGAGTAATAAATGGAACAGCAATAATTATCATACCTACGTTCGGCTACGTCCCGAAACAAACCTGGTTTCCTTCGCTGAGAAAATTCAGCTACAACTCAAGCGATACGCCAACGACAAGGAAACGATGCTGGAACTGCAACCACTCTAGGACATTTACTTAAAATCGAAATTTGACTTCCAGACCGATTGGGGCAAACGTAGCGATATTCTTTACGTCCGAATTTTTCTGGCGGTCGGGTTCATCGTTCTGTTGATCGCCGTAGTCAACTTCATTAATCTAACCACAGCCCGGGCCTCAAAACGGGCGCGGGAAGTAGGAGTCAGAAAGACGGTTGGTGCGCAGCGGTTGAGTTTGGTGGTGCAGTTTCTGAGCGAGTCTTTACTTTTGACGACCATAGCCATTGTAGGCGCCATCCTCTTAGTGCAGGGATTACTACCCCTGTTTAACAGCTTATCCGACAAAAACCTGACTTTACCGTATCAGGAGAGGAGTTTCTGGCTTGCTCTCCTAGGCCTGACGGGAGTTGTAAGTCTACTAACCGGGATGTATCCTGCGTTTTTTCTGTCTTCCTTCCGACCCGCACGGGTGTTAAAAGGAGTCTTTACGGTAAAGTCCAATCAGGCATTTCGGCAATCGCTGGTAGTTGGGCAGTTTGTCCTGTCTATACTGCTGGGCATTGCTACGCTGGTCATTTATCAGCAGCTCAACTTCATTCAGAATAAGAAGCTGGGCTTCGACAAATCTCACTTGCTCTACGTCCGGCTGAAAGGCGATTTACGGGCCAAATCGTCCTTATTTAAGCGGGATGTTCAACAGTTACCCGGGGTTGCGCAGGTGTCGGCCACCACCAGTACGTTGGTTGATATAATGAATTCCAGCACTATAGAGTGGGAAGGTCAACAGCCCAAAGATGAGTTTTTGATAACCAATATGAATGTGGACGACGATTTCGTAAAGACCACTGGCATGGCCCTGGCGTCTGGGCGAAATTTCTCGGCTCAGATCACGTCCGATACTTCTTCGAGTCAGGGAAGTTAACTGATCAACGAAACAGCAGCCAAACGAATGGGCTGGACTCCAGCAACCGCTCTCGGCAAAACCATTAAATTCTGGGGTATGAACGGAAAAGTTATTGGTGTACTCAAAGATTTTCATTTTCGCCCCTTACAGGTAGCTATCGAGCCGTTCATTTTTCGATTCCGCCCTAAAGATTTTTACTTCAACCTGCTTATAAAAACCCGGCCCGACGCTGTTCAACGTACCTTAACTGACATCGCAACGGTTTACAAAACGCATGAAACCAGCTATCCGATCAGTTACGGCTTTGTTGATCTGGACCTGGACAGACAATACCGGGCTGAGCAACGTACGGGCCAAATTGTGCTGTACTTTTCCATAATAGCCATTCTGGTTTCCTGTCTGGGTTTGTTTGGTCTCAGCACCTTCACGACTGAACAGCGGGTTAAAGAAATTGGCATCCGGAAAGTGCTGGGCGCTTCGGTGGCCAGTATTGCTACGCTGCTTTCTAAAGATTTCATCAAACTGGTCATCATATCAATTCTGATTGCGACTCCTCTTGGCTGGTGGGCTTCTCATATCTGGCTGCAGGATTTTATCTACCGAACTGACATTGCCTGGTGGGTATTCGCTCTGGTAGGTGTATCGGCTATAGGCATTGCTTTACTGACCGTGAGTTTCCAGAGCATCAAAGCCGCTCTGAGGAATCCGGTCAAATCACTACGTAGTGAATAAAGAGCGGGGCATCGGGCTAAGGGCACAGGATAAGTTCATCGATGCGCTTTTGCCCCATGCCCCAACCCCTTTATCCTACCCGATACGTTAGAGACACCAGTCCTGTTGAATACGTTTTTGAGTCGATCAGCGTCAGACTGACACGGTCTTTTATATTCTGAAATAGAGGCTTTCCCGCGCCCAGAATAATCGGGTGAACTGCCAGAAAAAGCTCGTCGACCAATCCTTCGCTGATGAACGACGTAGTAAGATCCGCTCCGCCATATAGCCAGAAGTCATTACCTGGCTGTTTTTTCAATTCAATAACTTTAGTTTTCCAGTCGCCACGAATCAGTTCCATACCTTCGCTAACCTCCGTGAGTGTGTTCGAGAACACATATTTTTTATAGTCGGGAAATGCGTAGTCACTAGCTGCTTCATCCATATTATTGAGCAGGTCGTAACTTTTTCGACCGATAAAAATTGCGTCAATACGTTCCATAAAAGCAGCCATCCCATAATCCTGATCCGTGAAACACCAGTCATATTCGCCGTTGGGCCCTTCGATGTAGCTGTCCAGACTAACGGCTAATCCTAAAATTACTTTACGCATGATCCTGATAATTAATTTGATAAAACAATTGTAACCTACCACTCGGGCATTGCTTTGACGCTGAAAAAGTAAGCGGCAGCCGGTTCCCCTGCTAACCTATAAACCGTTTACCTGCTCCAGACAAACCGGCTACTATTTTTCGTGTTGACTGCCCGTTTCTTAAGATGCTGACACAAAATTACGGCCGAATATTTGATGATAATTGTACGAATCGGACATCAAAACTACCTAATCAGTCCTTGCCCTTATTCAATACAGTACGTTGTCCGTTCCGGTCAATTCGCCAGGAGTCAGGCCGGAAAAATCGCGGCAGGCGCGAATGAAATGAGCCTGATCATAGTAATCGCTTTTGTAGGCAATCTCGGTCAGACTTAGAGCCGGATAATTTTTCAGGTGCTTCAGGGCGTGTAAAAAAGTGGTCATGCGGGCAAACTCTTTGGGCGACAGGCCAACGTACTGATTAAAGCGTCTGACCAGTTGCCGATTGCTGATGCCAATGTCGGCGGCTAATTCTTCCAGCGACAATTTTCCATTAGACTGCCTGATTTTTTCGATGCCGAACCTTACCCCGAAATCAGGTTTCCCAAATTGATGAAGCTGGGCAATCAGGAATTGCTGAATAAGATGAATACGTTGACGTGTTGTTTCGGCTGTGTCAACACGATCCTGTAGTTCATCGGCGCGCGGTCCCCATACATCTCGGAGGTTAATAACCTGATTCGCTACGTCGTGCATTGACACCGGGAAGAACGGATAAGCGTTCCCACCGGACAAACAGACCGAAATG
>NZ_JBMDWV010000020.1:0-3241 GCF_048594605.1 Spirosoma sp. | reverse complement strand
TCATAATCGGTTGATTATAACATCAAGGCTATACTTCCTTGTGAAGAAATTAATTGCTGCGAAAATAGCATTCATCTTCGTAGCAACCTATTGTATTAAATAAGGAGGTTCAATCTACCAAGCGATACATAAAACAAATAGTGCTTATCCATGTTATGCACCTGGGGGGGTTTTAGTTGCTGGCACTATTTGAGCCATTGCTCTTAATACAAGAGGCGCGGATATTCCAATATTAACAGAGAGTAATGGCGTAAGAGAAGTGTTGGATGCAATATAAACATACGCAAGCCCTCCCCCAAGAATAGGTAAAATCAAATAAGGTATCCAATACAACCAATCTTTCAGGTCAGGTCTTTCAATCTTTGGTAGCTTATGAAGTTCTGCCAACTCAAGTAGTTTGATAAAGAAAGCACCTGCAATTGCAAACCAGACGGCTTGAGGAATCATATTATTCATCCACCTCTATTTTTGACAGCAGAAATAATTCTTACCCAAGGGCTTTGGCTTCGTCGATTTAGTCTCGAAGTGAATAACGTTTCACCCTTTTCATTTGGCATACTTGACTTAACAATTTCATCTTCGTGTGTCATAATGTATTTAGTTACAATCATTGGGTCTAATCCCGTCTCCTTTGCAACTCCGCGGACGGTACGCCAAGTATATTTTTTATTTCCAAACGCATTTTTGATTTTTTCTTCATCAACCGCCATATTCCCCACCTATAATTTACCTTAAGTTGTAGTGACTACTAAGCTGTAGTCGCAACTAAATCAATAACATTTTACTAGAATGCGTCAACAAAAAACAGTAATTAATTCCTAACGGTACCCACATCACATTTTGCCACGACAATCGTTGCAAGAGTTCCCTTACATTAGCAGTAAAAGATCAGTGTTCATTTAGATATCCTAATTTCTTATGTAGTAGTCACACTTCTTCTATGACTTTTCTCGCATGCCCGGAAACTTTAGCGGATAACTCGAAAAGTTCCTTAGCTGAGATTCGATATCTCTCTGAAATGTTGAATATATCTTCTACTTTATCTTCTTCTCCAGTACCGGGATCTGGATATCTTCCAGCCCAATAAACATAATGGGTTAGTCCACGAAGAATAGCGATATCTTTTTTTGTGAGTTCTGGGATGAATTTAGCTAAGTCATGTAATCTGTGGTGCTTATTCTTACGTTCTATTTCTTGATAGCCTTTAATTCCATACTTGATTATTAGCATTGCTTTGAGTGAAACCTCAAGACTGTAGCCAACAAGCATAAGACCTACAGCACAGTATTGGCTGTCACAAACACCACGCATTAAAACAGGCATGTTTTCAAAAGAGGGCTCATTACGGAAAACAGCAATGGCTGCTTCAGTTAGAGCCTGCGTTTGAGTCAGCCAAAGCACTGGATTTTTTAGATCAGAGCCTGTTGCAGGTTTTGTTATATCAACATGAGAACCTGAATATGTACTTGCCATCCCAAATTTCAGGTTAGCCAACGCACTATACCCGAATGGGTCTTGACCAAAACCACTTCGGTCTAGCTTTAAAGAATCAGGAATTTCCATAATATCTTGAGCCTCTTGTTAAAAACTTCAAAGATACTACACAGTAAAAATGATGGCTGTCCAGTACCCCATAGCCACCTTGTTGGTTAATGCTTTGTTATACATACTGTATAATATTGACTATTTTTTCTTAAATAGATCCGAGAAAACAAAAAGGGCTACGACGATGAAATCGGTAGCCCTGAAGCCATTTAGTGAGCAAGATTGGGAATGATGTTCAATAATTTAAGTGTACGTTGAGACAATGGATAAAGAACTCTGTTAAGCGTCCTGTGATGCGCTACAAGAGGTTTTTATTATATGAGCAATGCACTGGTACTATCTAGGGCGCGGAATTGAATACAGCACCTCCTGTTAAGGATTTTAATGCAATGTACTAGACGCCTTAAATTTCACCCTTGAAGCCGAAAATGTTTACTGCCCTTTCCCATTAGAATACTTCCCGCGATTCTTGGCAAGATATGAAATCCGTTTGACCATCTTAGCAAGTGAATCGTGATCACCTCTTTTGATTCTATATCCATCCTCTGGAAGATGGACACGGGAAACTCCATTCGTGAGTTCTGACCAGATACGGCTTATCCGACCAATCATTCCTTTTTCTTCAAACCCAGCGGTGTTTACCTGAAAATATGGTAAAGCAATCCAGCAATGGTAATGATCTTGTTTAGCCCTTTCTTTCTCCCTAACCCAGCCATAAGCGAATTTTTTGATTGGCTGATTGTTCCAGGCTTTTGCGGTGAACTCACCTCGCAGACGACTAAACAACTCACTTACCAATTTGTTGCTTTCATCAACAGACATCCCTTCAGGGACAGACAAATCAAAGCGGAATCCATACAGTTCGTTATAGTGCGACAACATAGCGCGAAGTTGGTCAATAAACCTGTCGATAATTTCTTTTCGTATTGGACTGCTACGCTTACTTAACGGATTATGGTTAAGCCTATAGGTCAAACCATCGTGGAGATAGGTTGAGGAATGGATCAGGGTGTAATGACCATTGTCACGGTGAGATCTCAGTAAATTAGTTGGTTGTTGTGTAGATAAGCCAGATTGCTGCATACGCCTCCTTCTAGAGTGTCAAATAGATGTAGATCCTTATATAGGTATTAATAAAAAGCAGTAGGAAAAAGAAACGCAAAAAGCCCAGTAGACCCGCACCATTTCTGATGTTGGAATACAGGCATTATAAAATTTTTACTCAGAAAAGTTTCTGCTTTGCAACAGAAAATTCTACTAGATTACCACTGGATTTTATGTTTCGCAAGGGCCTGGCTGGAGCTAGTATATTCCTGATTGCAGCAGGGGCAAAAATTAGGGTGGTTAGCTGAGACCAAGAACCAGCGGGATACGCCTGAGCGGTCGATGACGTAGTCAGCCAAACCAGCCTTAGACAGTACAGACAAATTGCGGTGTGTAGTTGAAAGCGGGACGTTCAGAAGTTTTGAAAGTTCGAGAGCCGTGCCTGGAATAACGGTTCGGGTTAGATGGTACAAAACATTAATGCGGGAAGTTGTCAGCGTTAATCTGGCTGGAGCCTGTCAGTAATTCTGTGTAACTGCCACTGTATTAAAGGTGATCGCTCAGGCGGTCACCGAACTCGATAATAAAACGGCTCATCGCCAGCCGCCAGTTCTGGATCGGCATACTCCATTTTTTCGACGCATCTTTGAGC
>NZ_JBMDWV010000002.1:0-4004 GCF_048594605.1 Spirosoma sp. | reverse complement strand
GAGAGCGACCGGAGCCTTGATGACTATGATGAACCTGTTGATACGCAGCAGACGATGCTGCTTAAGTTTGGCGACCACAACGAGGAGCTGAGCGACGAGATTGAACTGATTGAGCGCAGTACGGCAACCATCAATGTAGCTCACTACATTTTTGAGTTTATTAGCCTGTCGCTGCCCATGAAGCGATTGCATCCCCGTTTTCGCGATGAGGATGATGCTGACGATGAGCAAAACGGTAAAGTAATTTACCGCTCTGACCCCGAAACGACAAGCGAAGACGAGCAGCCGGAGATCGATCCGCGCTGGGCGGCCTTGCGTAAATTGAGTGATAATTAATCTGTTTGTTGTTCACGGGCTTGTGTGTGATGGCCTTCGAACGATGAACCTAAAAACTATAAACTACAAACTGTTTTATGGCACACCCCAAACGACGCCACTCTAGCACCCGGCGCGATAAGCGCAGAACTCATTACAAGGCTACGGCCGTAACGCTCTCGACAGACGCCCAAACAGGTGAAGTTCATGAGCGCCACCACGCTCACGTTTTCGAGGGCAACTTGTTTTACAAAGGCCAGATGATCATTGAGAATTACGCTAAAACAGCTTAATTGTCATTCTATTATAAAGAGTATTTCGTTGACGTCTTCCTGAAGATGAACGCGAAATACTTTTTTATTGCCCGCCACCTCCCTATTTTTACGCGTATTTTTTGCTAGCCAGTATAAGCTGGGAGGTATTGAACAAACGGAGTCAATGAAAATTGCAGTGGACGCAATGGGTGGCGATTTTGCTCCCGAAGCTATTGTAGAAGGAGTTGTAATGGCCGCTGCCGAATTGTCGGAACATGTATCTATTGTATTGGTTGGTAAGCAGGCTCTTGTACAGGAATTACTTCAGAAACATGGGGCTAATGCAGCTATCAATATTGAGTTGGTGAATGCCGACGATGTTATTGACATGAGCGAGCACCCAACCAAAGCACTTTCACAGAAACCCAATTCCAGCATCGGAGTTGGGTTTAAGCTTTTGAAAGATGGCCAGGTTAGTGCCTTTTGTAGCGCCGGCAACACAGGAGCTATGCATGTAGGTGCGTTGTTCAGCATCAAAGCAATAGAAGGTATTTTAAGACCGTGCATTGCTGGTTTCGTTCCTCAGCTAACAGGCGGGCACGCTGTAATGCTCGACATCGGAGCCAACGCAGATTGCAAACCCGAAATGCTGGCTCAATTTGGTGAAGTGGGTTCCATTTATGCTCAATATATATTTGGTATTCAGCGGCCTCGTGTTGCGTTGATGAATATTGGCTCCGAAGAACAAAAGGGATCGCTGGTAGCTCAGGCCGCGCATCAGCTCCTGAAGGAAAACCGGCGAATAAATTTTGTTGGTAATATCGAAGGAGGTGATTTTTTTGAGGGCAAAGCCGACGTAATTGTTACAGAAGGCTTTACTGGTAACGCAATGTTCAAATTAGGAGAATCATTCTATACAATTGCCAAACAACGCGGTATTCGCGATGAGTTTATAGATAAAACCAACTATGAGTCTGTCGGAGGTAGTCCGATCCTGGGTGTTAATGGTAATGTCATTATTGCACATGGTATCTCCTCTCCGTTAGCTATCAAAAACATGATCAATCTGGCCATCCGGCAAGTTGAGTCCGACGCATACTCTAAAATTGCACAAGCACTGAGTTAGTTTTTCAGCTTACGATTTATGGTTTTCAAATAATGAGAACGAAAAGCCGTAGATTTTTTTACGCCACCTATGAGTAAAGCTGCCATAACTGGAATCCACGGCTATGTTCCCGACTATGTACTTACCAATGCAGAATTGGAGCGCATGGTGGATACTAATGACGAGTGGATCACGAGCCGGACAGGTATCAAAGAACGGCATATTCTGAAAGGTGAGGGGCTGGGGTCCGCACATATGGGGGTAAAGGCAGTACAGGGATTGCTGGAGAAATTGAATACAAAACCTGAAGAGGTCGATTTATTGATCTGTGCTACTACTACCCCCGATTATGTATTCCCCGGTACAGCTAACCTCATCTGCGATATGATTGGCATACGTAATGTTGGGAGCTTTGATATTCAGGCTGCCTGTTCAGGGTTTTTATATGCTCTGACAGTCGGGTCGCAGTTTATCGAAACCGGTAAATACAAAAAAATTATTGTTGTCGGGGCTGATAAGATGTCAGCTATAATTGATTACACCGATCGTACAACTTGTGTGCTGTTTGGCGATGGTGCCGGTGCTGTCATGCTTGAGCCCAATGATGAAGGTTTTGGCGTAATTGATTCGATCATTAAGTCGGATGGGGTTGGCCAAAATCATCTGTTTCAAAAAGCCGGAGGAAGCCGCTATCCGCCTACGCATGAAACGGTTGAAAAACGGTGGCACTACGTTTATCAGGACGGGCCGTCGGTGTTTAAATTCGCTGTTAAAAATATGGCTGACGTGTCGGCGGAAATCATGGAACGTAATCATCTTAAGGGTGAAGATGTTGCCTGGTTAGTCCCGCATCAGGCCAACAGACGTATTATTGATGCGACTGCCCATCGAATGGGAATCGATTCTGATAAGGTTATGGTGAATATCCACAAGTATGGCAACACCACAGCCGCAACTATTCCCCTCTGCTTATTTGATTATGAATCTCAACTGAAAAAAGGTGATAATTTAATTTTGGCCGCTTTCGGGGGAGGTTTTACATGGGGGGCTGCTTACGTAAAGTGGGCGTATTAACTTTATATGTGATGTATGATATAGAATTTATAAACTTTTATTACATACTATAGTATACATCATGCTTCTTACATCATACATTTTAACATGGCAACAACCGCAGATATCCGTAACGGACTAGTTCTGAACTTTAATAACGACCTTTTCCAAATAACTGAATTCCAGCACGTAAAGCCCGGTAAAGGAGCTGCATTTGTCCGTACTAAATTAAAAAGCCTGACTACCGGTCGAGTGATCGACAATACGTTCAACTCAGGAGTAACAATTTATCCGGTACGTGTTGAGCGCCGAAAATTCCAATACCTTTATAAAGACGAAGCGGGCTACAATTTTATGGACCAAGAATCATTCGATCAGATCAATCTCGATGAGAAAATCGTTGAAAATGCTGATCTTATGAAAGAAGGACAGGAAGTAGAAATGTTGATTAATGCCGAAAACGAAACTCCTCTGTCATGTGAACTGCCCCCCTTTGTTGAATTGGAGGTGACGTATGCAGAGCCAGGTATTAAAGGTGATACGGCCAATAGCCCTAAAAAGCGCATTGAGGTAGAATCGGGTGCAAAAATTATGGTGCCGCTATTTATTGATTCAGGTCAAAAAATTCGGGTTGACACCCGTACACGAGAATACGTAGAACGGGTAAAATAAACATCGTTAAACAGTTGGGAATAGATTAGTTAGAAATAATATTACTAACCTTTCTTTATTAACTGTGTGACTAAACATATGACAACACAAGACATACAGCAACTCATTGACTTCATTTCACAATCAGGTCTGGATGAGGTAAATATTGAGACAAATGACCTGAAAATCAGCGTCAAGCGATACGGCTCCGGCGCTCCTGCTGCCACCGCCAGTGTACCCGCGCCAGTGGCTTCAGCGGCTGTGCCAGCAGCTCAGACTCAGCCGGTAGCGCCAACGGCGGTATCTGCACCGACCCCTGTAGCCGCGCCTAAAGCCGATACGTCCAACTACGTTACCATCAAGTCTCCAATGATTGGTACGTTTTATCGGTCATCAAACCCAGAAACGCCTGCATTTATTGAGGTGGGCGATACCATCAGCGAAGGCAAAGTGGTATGCATTATTGAGGCCATGAAACTGTTCAACGAAATTGAGTCGGAAGTATCGGGCCGCATAGTGAAAGTGCTGGTCGAAAACGCTACGCCAGTTGAGTATGATCAACCGCTATTCTTAGTAGAACCCATTTAATTAATGCTTGAATGCTTGAATGAATTAATGATTGAATA
>NZ_JBMDWV010000199.1:0-7059 GCF_048594605.1 Spirosoma sp. | reverse complement strand
AGCCAAATCCAACCGTAACGTCGCTGTCGCCAAGCCAGTTTCAGCTCCCAAACACGAGAAATTTGTTCCCTTTCTTGACGTATACGACTCGCTTCAGCTAAGTCAGACCGGCTTGCAGAAGTCTGTTTTTGAGTATGCCTTGCGGGGCTGGCAAAAGGTAAGCCCCGATAAGCCTACGCTGACCATTGTTGACCTTAGCCAGCCTTCTACGCACAAACGTATGTACGTAGTTGATCTGGTCAACAAAAAACTGCTTTTCAATACGTATGTGGCTCATGGTCAGAACTCCGGCGATCTGATGGCCGAGCATTTCTCCAATAAACAATCCTCATTTCAAAGCAGTCTGGGTTTTTACCAGACACTTAGTACGTACATGGGGAAGCACGGTCTGTCACTGCAACTGAAGGGCATGGAAAAAGGCTTCAACGACAATGTTTATAACCGAAACATTGTGCTGCACGGTGCCGATTACGTTTGCGAAGATTTCATCCGCAAGACCGGTCGGTTAGGACGTAGTCAGGGTTGTCCAGCTGTTCCGTATGCTGATTCAAAAGGTATTATTCAGGCGGTAAAAGGTGGCTCTTGCCTGTTCGTTTATTCGCCGAATACGGATTATCTAGCAAAGTCGTCGTACCTCGCCGAGCCGACCGAGATTGCCTCTTTGTAACGCGTAGCATTTTCTCCGTAAACCCTTTTGAAGATGCCTCATATTCCACTTGAAGCCCACTTGCCGGGTATAACCGGACTGCTGGAATATCGGCAGGATTCGGCGCAGCCTATTCGTGAATTAACTCAGATTCTGCTTCGGGGCGAATCCACGCTGACGGAAGGAGAGCGTGAATTAATTGCTACGTTGGTGTCGCATCGAAACGAATGTCGATTCTGTGCGACAGCCCACACGGCTGCAGCGGATATTTTGCTGGGCGAATCTGAAACCTGCGAACTGGTTAAGCAGGATTTTGAATCGGCTCCTGTTTCCGATAAGATGAAAGCGCTGCTGAACGTAGCAGCCTTGGTACAGAAAAACGGGCGAGCCGTAACGCCCGAAGCCGTTGACCGGGCTAAAACAGCCGGAGCTACTGACCGTGAGATTCATGATACGGTTTTGATTGCGGCCCTGTTCTGCCTCTACAATAAATATGTGGATGGGCTGGCGAGTGTAACGCCAACTGACCCAGCTTTTTACGCCTATCTCGGCGAACGTATCACCAGTCATGGTTATAACCGGCTCAAGCAGGGATACGACCATTTGAAAACCCAGTCTTAACGATTAAGCAGCAGATTTAGGCTAACCTATTGTTGTGCGACCCCTTCGGGGTCAAATGTTTATAGCAGCTAGTATTTTCTATAAACATTTGACCCCAAAGGGGTCGTATAGCATACTAATAATTAATCTGTCAAACCGTCTTCGCCGTTTTAATCGGTGCAGTTGTTGCGGAATCAGCATATCCTTTTTCGCAAATCGTTACGGCCCGGCTTCTGAAAAACGACGTATCATCCGGCATCCACGTAGCCAGTCCATCAACGTAGCGATTGAACATACAGAAAGCCGCAGCAATCAACACCGTATCGTGAATTTCTTTGTCCGTTGCGCCTAAGCCTTTCGCCCGGTCAATCTGTTCCGGCGTTACGTGCTTACCGCCTTTCTGAACGCTCCCGGCAATGGCTAACAAGGCCTTCATCTTCTCTGAAATGGGAGCTGTTTCCGGATTTTGCTTTACCTGGTTCACCAGACTCCAGTCAGTGTCGCCAAGCCATTGACTGGCAATAGCCCCATGAATCGTCTGGCAGTATTGACAGTCATTTTCCGACGATACGTAGGTCGCAATCAGTTCGCGTTCGCCCTGGCTGAGTGTATTATCTGGCGCCCAAAGAAGCTGATCAACGAGCAGATTGAGCGGTTTTGTGGTTTCTGGGCTAAAAGCCATTGGTCCCCGGATGCCGGGTAATCCTTCGGGTAATTGAATATGTGCCATTGTTGAATTTATTTAGCGTTCAATATATCCCCACCCGTAAAACAGGTGGGGAATATAACCAACCTATTATGAAAGTTTTTTACCGGACGATTCATTTATGAATCGTCCGGTGTCATTTTGGAAGTTATCAAGCCGGGCTATTAGCTGGGACCGCATAACCATGTTGCGCCAATCGCTCGCCCATCGGTTCATAAATAGCCGGATCAGTGGGCGACAACGTAGACAGCCCATCGACGTAGCGATTGAACATGCAGAACGTAGCAGCAATCAACACCGTATCGTGAATGTCGCGATCCGAAGCGCCATGCTCACGAGCGCGGGCCACGTCTTCATCGCTGACCGTACGGGCATCCATCTGAACACGACCAGCAATGGTAAGCAAGTCTTTTAGCTTCTCTGAAATCGGCGCGGTTTCGTATTCGCTCAGCACAAAATCCACTACGTTACGATCGGGGCCAAACAGTGCCCGGGCCGCAGCCGCGTGGCTCTGCGTACAGAAATTACAATTATTTTGAGCCGATACATACGTAGCAATCAATTCGCGTTCAGCCTGACTCAAGGGCGATTCGCCACGTAGCAGAACCTGAGCCAGTTCATAAAGCGGCTTTCCTGTTTCTGGGCGGTACATAGCCAGGCTCCGAATTCCCGGCACGCCGTCAGCTAATTGAATATGAGGCATTTTTGATAAATTTTATAGATTAAAACTAAGTTGATGACGTTGCCTGACGACTAAACCACGTAGCAACGAAAGCCAGCGCAAACGTCAGCGAGAAGAAAAGCAACGCATTCCCCAAACCGCCAAACACCGTAACCAGCGAGCCGACAAAAAATACGCCGGTTGCCGTCAGAATGCGGCCAATATTAAAGCAGAACCCCGTGGCTGTAGCCCGGATCGAAATCGGAAACAGCAGCGGAATAAAGCTGGATAATGTTCCCTGACTGATCCCAAAACAAAGGGATAATAATGCCGTTTCCGCATAAATCACGGGCGAAAACACCTGGTTCGTACCAAACAAAAGCCAGCACGCCAGCAAACACGACGCAAACGTACCCAGCAACGTTGTTCGCATCCCAAACCGATTTACCAGAAAACCCGACAGCGCTCCGCCCAGAATGCCACCCATACCAAATAGCATCATGGTAAGTCCTCTGGCCTGACGAGCGTCAGTATCGCTGGCAAAAAGTGTTTGAACCCAGGAAGGTGTCCACGAAAAAACAGCCCATAAACCAATCAGAACAGCACTGAAAATGATTGACCCTTGAATGATATTGAGCCGATACTGCGGTTGCCAGAGGGATGGCGTTTCGGATGACGTCGTTTGTCTGGCGCTTTGCCAGCGAGCCGATTCGGGCAACCAGTTGATCACCAGGAGCGCCAACACCAGCGGAATAGCCCCTAACCAGAACGCCTGCCGCCATTGTGCGAATAGCAAATTCAGGCTACCCGCCAAGACAATACCAACCGGAAACGACATCGCCAGCAAACCCAGCACAACAGGACGACCCCGTTCGGGCCAGATCTCTGACAAATAAATGGTTGTAACGACCAGTACGCCACCAACACCCATCCCAGCCATGAAACGGAACCCCGCCAGGATGGGCCAACTCGTAGCCCAGACACCGAGCAACGTAAAGAAACCAACCAGCGTTGTAGCCAGCGTCAGCGCCCGCACTCGGCCAACCCGGTCGGCAATCAGGCCAAAACCCAGCCCTCCCCCAACCCAACCGTACAGAAAAGCGGCATTCAGTATGGCACCCGACGAGCCATCAGCACCCAGATCGGGCAAAATAACCGGCAAAAAAACCGACAGCAACGTTGATACGGTGCCACCGAGCACGTAACACGCAAAACAAAGCCCAAATGCCCGCCAATCTGCCCGATCGGCCGCTACCTGAGGAGGAGAAATGAGTACCTGATTCATAGTTCTTTGGATTGATCAACAGCAATTCTTCGCTTAAAAACTACCGCATCAGTTCATCAAACGTCAGCGTCAGGTAATACAGGCCACCAACGGCCGACGAGCCATACGCCTGCACTACGTAGTTGTTCGCCAGATTACTTGCGCCCAGTTTAAGCGTCGTTTTCAGAGCAGGAACCCGATAACTAACCTGCGCGTCGAGCAACGAATACGATGGAATACGGCCGGGCCGATTTTCGGTGAACGTACCGTACCAGTCGAAGGCTTCCTGCCAGTGCCAGGCTACGCTGAAGCCAACCCGATCGGTTATCCGGTCGTTACTGAGCACTACGTTCGTTTTGAAACGGGGGGTGTTAAACGCCGGAATGTTATTTGGGTTAGCATCCAGAATATTGAATTGCGCCCATGTTGCATTGGCATTCAGCAAATAGCCGCGATTCAGGGTAGCCGTCAGCCCAACACTCGCCCCATCCGTCGACACGCGGTCGGCGGCATTGGTATAGAGTTGAAAAGCCTGCCGATTGGTAGCCGTCAGCACGTCGGCCGCAGCAGCGGGGTTAATGCTTCCATCGCCAAGCAAAACAGCACTGTTTGGCCGGATGACCACCTGATTAATCAGGAAGTTGCGGTACTGACCATGATAATAACTCAGATCGAGCAGCAACCGCGGGGTTAACAACCCTTTATAGCCAATCTCGAATGACTGTAATTGCTCCGGACGAATATAGGGTACGTTCGATTTGACGAGTTTATCTTTATTTTTCGCGACAGCCTGTGGAAAGGGCATCCCTGTTGCCAGATCCTGCCCAAAGGCCGCACCGAAAGCGCCAACCGAAGCCGACGTAAACGAATTCTCATAGGCATTCAACCCCGCCGAATTAGCAGGTGCCCCCCCCAGAATGATAATCGGGCCTACATTTAGCTTAATGAACTGGTCGGGTACAGTTGGATTACGAAAACCCGTTTGATAGCTTGCCCGAAAATGATGTGCATCGTTCGGGGAGAATACGGCAGAGGCACGGGGAGTGAAATTCCCAGCGAAGTTCTGATTCTTATCATAACGACCTGACAATGTGATTTTTAATTTATCCGACAGCAGCGTTTTCGACGCCTGAACAAACGCACCAAATTCCGACACCCGTACTTTGTTCACTTTGTCTTCAAATAACGTACCGTTCGTTTCCATGGCGTAGTAGCGCACGTTTCCGCCTGCCTGAAGGCTTAGGAACGGGAGATGAGACGAAAAATCATATAGACCCTCTACGTGATAAAATTTACTCTGACTCAACACACCCGCGCCCTGCAAACCGGCAATATGAACGTAGCGATCTTTCTCCCGCTCAAATTCGGCAGAACCCGGTACGTAGCGTCCCTGATCGGCAAAGGCCCGGGCGGCATCGTTGCTCTGCCCCGCTACGCCCTGAACAAGTCCGCTAAAAGCAGTGCCATACCGTTCAAACCACGTAGCGTCGGCTTTGTCTGGCGTAACAACATTGCCATTCAGATCGCGTACCCAGGTCCGGTTGATGAGTTGTCCAAGCGATCGGGTGTTATACGAATTATTCGAGTTCTCGGCGGTAGAATACGCCCGAACGAAAAAGTTTTTACCCCGTAGTTCAAGCCGGTGCTGCGTCAGTCGGAAGTCATTCAGCATAAATCGGCTGCTGCCCGTATAATTCGCCGTTCCCTGACTGACATTTATCGCGTAAATGGCTTCGACAGAATTGGTGATCCGGTAATGAACGGCCCCGTTTAACTTTAGGCTATAGACGTCATAATTGGTCAAATCCTTTTCCGCATAACCCGTCCGCGACACCCGCCCGATTCCCGTAATCGTTTGCGCAACCTCATCTCCGTAAATGTTTAGCGCGTTCCGGCCTGGATTATTGGCGCCACGTTGCTCCGGATTCGTATTCGGGTCGATGTCAGTGTAATCAGCCGCATACCAGTCGCGCCCTTTCAGGTACGACGCGTTCAGCTTGAAAGCCAGTCGGTTGTTAAACGCTTTGGCGTAACGTACCGATGTCTCGGAGAAAAGCTTGGCACCATCGCCCGTTGGGTCGGCAACGTGATTAACGCCGGTTCGCTGCTGAACGCTTAACCCCTGATAATCAAACGGATTTTTCGTTTTCGTGTAAAGCAGTCCGTTAAAGGCAACCGGACCATAAAGCGCCGAAGCCGCACCGGGAATTAACTCGGCAGATTCAACGTCTAAATCCGATACGCCTAACAAATTACCAACCGAAAAACCCAGGCCCGGCGACTGATTATCGACACCATCGACCAGTTGCAGAAACCGGCTGTTGCCCGTCGAGTTAAAGCCGCGCGTATTGATCTGGCGATACGTTAATCCGCTGGTCACCATATCGACGCCCTTCAGATTGTTCAGCGCTTCGAAATAGTTTGCCGAAGGCGTCTGTCGTACAGCGCGTGCATCGAGTTTTTCAACGCTCACCGGCGACCGAAGGATGCTTTCCTCGACCCGCGAAGCCGCTACAACTACCTGATCAAGCTGTTCCGATGACGGCCGTAACCTAATCGTCAACCCCTGATTACCAGACAGTTTTATTTCCTGCCGCTCGTAGCCGATCATCGATACAACGAGTATTTTGGGCAATGCATCCGTCACTGACAGATTAAACTGGCCTTGGCTATCCGTAACGGTTCCCTGTTTGCTTCCTTTAAGCAGCACCGTAGCACCGGCCAGTGGTTTGCCCGTTTCGAATTCTGTTATAGTTCCGGTGAGTTGTGTTTTTTGTGCCCAGCCAGTCGAGGTAAATCCAGCCAACAGGAACACCACAAAAAGTATATGTGTATAAATAGTTTTCATGAAATGGATTATAAAGCACGTCCGAACGAAGTGCACGTATAAATAAGTTGACATGCATCAGCGTCCAGCGTCGATTTGCGTAGACAGAAATTGTCCGCGCCAATCAATACGATGTAAGTTGAGAAAATGAACGAACGCGGCAGCCTGCCCAATTGATCAAGGTAGCATACCGCCCCAGCGCCTGAGAATAAACGTATGCTACGTAGCGAGCCAAACGTAATGGCTAAGCCACGAACGAATTCGTTTAATTCTGAGCGCATGAGTTATTTGTTGCCTGTAGGCAGGCACACGATCATCCTCAAAGACGACCGATTATCCGAACCGCTTATCAAAC
>NZ_JBMDWV010000198.1:0-5612 GCF_048594605.1 Spirosoma sp. | reverse complement strand
TCTCTTTAGTTTCTTTATCCTGAGACAGAGCTGAGACCGTAACGATGAGATACTCCGGGCCTTCTTAACCAACCAACCAACGGTGAACATACGGGCTTAGACCTCTCTCCGTCTATGATAGATTCACTAAAGAACTAAGCTTGCCCTGGCTTTAGTACTTCTTCCAGATTCCGTTCTTCCTGCTGCTGACGAAATTGGAGACGTTGTCGTTCCTGGGCTTGGCGAATGTCTAATTGGGCGAGTCGGTTCGCCTGTCGTGTCCTTTCGATAATACGCTGGGAATCACTAAGACTTGACAATTTATTATTTAATTCGGCCCGGGTTAACTGTCGAAGCTGCCTCTGATGAATTAATAAGTCAGTCCACTCACGTATATGACGCCTGAACAACTTGATACGTGGTCCCAGGCGAGTTAGTAGTAGATTGGGTTCCATGATGCAACGCCGATTTAGATACAAGTGTAAATATAAATTACCAGTTGCAATTAGTTTAGGAAAATTTTGAGTAATTCTATAAATCAACTAATAGCCTAATCTAAAGGCCGGCTTTAAATTGTTATTGAATGAGCCGCAGCTAGACTTATTTCGAAGCTAGAGACTCGATTTAGTTGATGGCTAGCCCAACAACAACTATATGACAAAACTGTACCAGCTTGGTTTGATGCTTGGCTGTCACCATTAAAGACATTGCACGGATTCCATTCTGCCTGAAATTACTTTTTCAGGTAAATCACGAACCACAGAAGATTATTACGTTTTTAGGCTCCCCTGGATTGGCTTTCTTTTCTAATCCTACGCAAAATCACACTCGGGAATAATACTGGATTGAAGCCTCAGTGAAACCGACTGGTAGGGCTGTGGGGAATAATAGCTGCCGGTAAAGGAGGGCAAGGGGTCGCGGAAATGCAACGTACTGGATCAGGACGGTAAATAGACACAAAACGTAGCGCCCTCGTTGGGTCTGCTTGTGGCCGTGATAGCCCCGCCGTGGTTTTCCACTACCCGTTGACAGATGGCTAAGCCGACGCCGGTTCCTGGAAATTCGTTCCTGCCGTGTAGCCGCTGAAATACCTGGAATATCCGGTCTAAATACTTCGTATCAAAACCGATACCCTGATCGCTTACACTAATCTGGTAAAGGAGGGAGGCCTGGCTTGTGAGTTTTGCATCCGTCGGGAGTTCGTTCGCATTCAGTCGGCAGCACCGGACCTGGATTTGAGGAGCTTTACCAGCCGGAGTAAACTTCAGAGCGTTGGATAGTAGATTCTGAAACAACTGCCCTAACTGAGATTCGTCGCCTTTGATAGTCGGTAAATCATCCACCTCAATACGGGCTTCGCGCTGCTGAATATCCCACTCCAGCGTGTTCAATACGTTGGCAAGGATTGCGTTTAATGAAACCAGTCCAAAGATTTGTTGGCGGGTAGAAATTCGGGAATACGCCAGGAGGTCTTTAATTAAGGTCGACATGCGGGCTCCTGCCGACGACATGCGCTGGAGCAGATCCTGTCCGCCTTCACCCAGCTCATCACCAAATTGCTCTTTTAATAACGTACTGAACGACTGAATCTTCCGGAGCGGTTCCTGTAAGTCGTGCGAGGCAATGTAAGCAAACTGCTGCAAATTTTCGTTCGAACGTTTAAGGTCCTGGTTAGCCTGAACAACTTCCTGGGTTCGTTGTTGCACCCGGCTTTCCAGCTCTTCCGATAACGCGCGGTAACGGGCTTCGCTCTCTTCGGTTTCCTGTCGGGCCTTTATTCCTTCCGTTACGTCAATGGCAATGTCGAGGATGGCATACACACGGTCGTCTGCATCGAGTAAAGGCGAATAGGTAAAATTATAATAATTGTGCGTCATCACTCCGTTGCGAACAATCTTAACCAGCGACCCGTAGGTCTGGAAGGTTTTTCCTGACGTATAGACATCGTCCAGAATATGCAGAAACGGTTGATTTTCCGTGACCAGTTCGGGCATTACCTCCCGCAAAGGTTTGCCCGAAATATTGGGTCCTTTGCCTACAATATCAATAAAAGCCTGATTCGGCATTTCCACGATCAGATCCCGGCCAATAAATAGTCCCATGGCTGCCGGAGCGGTGGCAATAACGGAGCGCAACTTGGCCTCACTCGCTTCAATGGCTTTGCGGGAAAGCACCTGCTCCGTTACGTCGGTAGCAACAACCAGTACGCCGTTAATGGATGCTGGGCCACTTTGTCCATCGGTGTCCTGCCAGGGCTGGTACGTCAGGTCAACGTAAATGGTTTCTAACTGATTATGACGATCTACCGTAACAGGAACTTCTTTAGCGTTGTAAGGAATGCCGGTATCCATAACATCCCGCAACAATTGGTCAAATCCTTGACCCCGAAGTTCGGTCATTACTTCCAGCAGAGGTTTACCGACCAGTTGCTCGGGCGTACGCCCAACCAGTTGACCATAGAAGGGGTTCGCCATCTGGAAGGTAAGGTTCTCCCGGCTGATGATCGCAATGGCGACCGGCGACTGTTCGAAGGAAATAAGCACCTGTCGCTGAGCCGCTTCGACCCGTTGCTGAGCCTGGTATTGTTGCGTTACGTCGACAGCCATGTCCAGAACGGCATACACTTCGCCCTGGGCGTTACGTAGGGGTTTAAAGGTAAAATCGAAATAATAAATACCCGGAACGCCATTCATGACCAAATAGGCTGGGGCATTTTTCGATTCATACGTTTGTCCAGACGTAAATACTTCGTTCAGAATCTGAAGAAATGGTTGACCTACTAATTCGGGGACGGCTTCCGCAAGTGGCTTTCCTAATACAGACGAATCTTTTCCCCAGTAGCTGAGCATGATGCTATTCGCTACGTCAACGACCATATCGCGGCCCAAAAACAAACAGGTTGCTATGGGGGCTTCTTCGATAAGGTTGCGAAAACGTTCCTGGCTGGCCAGAAGTTGCTGGCGGGCCTCAATACTCGAGGTTACATCCTGAACGATACCTGCAAAACGCTGTATACCACCCTGTTTATTTCTATAGGTTCGCCCCTTGGCCTGTACCCAGCGATAGCCACCCTGACCGGTTAGGGTACGAAAGGTGATATTATGAATACCGTCTGTGTTGGGACTTACCGCCTTTATATTCGCCTGATTGACCCATTCACGATCATCAGGATGCACTCGCTCTAATAAAAGAGAGGCTGTCACATGGGCGTCAGGCGGAATGCCGAATAGTTCTTTACAAATGGACGACCACTCCGCTACGCCCGTTTCCAGATTGTAATCCCACGTACCAATTTCAGCTGCCTGTAGGGTGAAACTTAATCGTTCGGCAAGGGCTGCGTTCTCGTCATTCAAGGGGGCGCTGGACGTCACAATTGGTATGAGTTATTACGTAGCAAATTTATTACAAATCATCAGCTTGGCAGCTTATTTTAGCAAAATGGTAGATTGGGTAACTATATCGTTAAGAACAATGTACTTGTTGTAAGAAATAATGGTTACTACCTCAAATCAAACCGATCTTTGACGCTTATGTTTACGATCATCCGACTAGCACCGCTGCTGAGCACCCTTGCCTGCGAGTAGTTGTTCTTCATAAATACCCTGCTTTTTCTGAGCGTTTGTCATTGCATAAACGTATATTTGAAAAAGTATGTAATCTCGGGAAGTGTTTCTGGGCGTATTAGACTTGCTTGTTGTTCAGTTACTTAAATCAGCGTAGTTGAACAAGGCTACGGGGCTCTCCGCAAGCATTCAGTTGCGCACGTATAACTCTAATTGCTGATTGGAGGTTATTTTCGTACTAGTGGAATAATTCCACGCAGTGTTTATGGAAATAGCTGCATAGGAGAAGAATATTCACGGATAGTCTTTTTCTGGACGTTCTAATGAACAGAAAAACGTTTTTAAGAATATGTTACTCGTACAATGGCTTGGGATTACACTGCTCCAACTAGTGCTGTGCAGACTTTCCCCTCAATCAGAACTACTCTACGACGTGATCGTTAATGATCGCACCGTTGGAAAGATGCAGGTCACTACGTTGCCAACTTCCACTGGCCTGCAATACCGGGTTGATGCTGATGTACGTCTGCAACTGTTAGGCGAGCGACGGATGGTTACCCGGTTTACAAGTACCTATCAGGATAAGCAGTTAACGGAAGCCCGGTTTTATGATCAGCTTAATGGCAAAACCCGTCACGACGCAATGGTCCGCTGGGACGGCGCTACGTATCATATCCAGGTTAATGGAAATCAATCAAAACTAAATAACCGTCGGGTAACCTACAGTACGGCTAGTTTATACACGCAGGAGCCCCATGGTATTCGCGAACTATTTTCAGAGCGCTTCGGCCAGTTCTGTTCACTTAAGCCTATATCTTCGCACGTTTATGAGATGACCTTACCCGACGGGCGTAAAAACCGCTACTATTACGCAGAGGGGGTTTGTCGGGAAGTAGAAGTGCAGCAGGCGCTATTTACTGTCTATTTCCGGCTTCGTCCCTGAACAGCGTGAGTACCCTAAAAAGGCGCGTTTCCTCACTATTGATTAGATAAATACTTACACTTGAAGCTTATCGGGTGAAAGCTGGTTGTAGCTGTACTAACAAATCGTTCCGTTCTCATAAGCCGAACTTTCAATACATAGACAACGCAGGTAGTCGTTTGTCTGATCAAAATCGATATAGTAAATCGGTAGAGTAGACTTGTGCGACCGTATTTGTTTATTTAGATTGCAAAATTATTTACTTCTTCAACCAAGATGAGTGAACAGAAAGTAGACCAGGCAGCGGAAATCTTGAAATTAATCGCTCATCCCATTCGTATTCGAATAATACTTGCCCTGGCGGGGCAATCGACAATGAACGTAACGGCGTTACAGCAACATCTGCAGGTTGATACGTCGTTGTTGTCGCATTATTTAACCAAAATGAAAGATCATAAACTTTTGCAGAGTGTGCGCCAGGGTAAGGAGATGTATTATTCCTTAGCTAATGATGATCTTACAAAGGCAGTAATGTTGTTGCTGGATCGGGAACGGGAATAACATAAGCAAACTAGTGACATCTTTAAAAAAATGGCTCAATTTCAGCAGACTTTTCATGAGGTAACAGTTGTTTCTGTTATCTCATGAAAAGCTTGATGTAGCAAGGCTTATTATTTCTTCGCACTCATCTCTGCTTTTGGTACCCCTAACAGATCCTGTAAACGTTTCACCTGGTCCGACAATTGATTATAAGCAGTTGTGCTTTCCTGTAGTTTGGCTTTGAGTTCTTCAACCTCTGCATTAAGCTCTTTCACCGACTGGACGAGCGGAACGACAAATAATGTGTACCCTAGTGTATAATATTTCCCGTCTTCCTCCCGACGTACCCCTTCAAAATCGTAGCCCGCTGCCTTGGCTGCCTGTTCAACTTCCTGCGCTATAAAACCACTATGCAAGGTCGGGTCCTCTTTAACATTTGCAAGTGAATACCCTACCAGTTTTGCTTCTTTGACTTTGTTAATGTGATAAGTAACTGGCGTTAGCTTGGTGATAAAACGCAGGCCTGGTACGTTAGATTTGATATTCTCTTTGATGCGCCGGTCAGAAAGAGCTGAAATCGTCTGCACATTACAACGTAGTGATGTTAT
>NZ_JBMDWV010000197.1:0-7848 GCF_048594605.1 Spirosoma sp. | reverse complement strand
CCAGTGAATGCGGCTATTTTAGTTGGATTCACCTCTCCCACCACCTGAGGCAATTTGGGGTATGATGCCTCAAGTTTGCTTGATAGGTACTTGCTACGAATTAAGCCGTTCGTCACCCTAATGCCCGTCTCATTGAACGCCGAATTAGAGATACGAAAATCTTTCCTCGTCTCAGCAGGGAGCGAATTGTGAGACATAAATTTTTTTTAATATCTGTCCAACGCCATCTGTAGCATACAGGGTATTTTTGATAGATTTACTGAATGCCATAAATCCTGCTTATGCGAATGACTTCGCTTAATCAAGTCATTGGTTTTCATAACTATAAAATTTGAGTTTACTTCGTAGCGGATTTACAGTGTTGATTACACAGCCAACGCTACCGAGGATACGCGGTACCGAGTCCAACCTCCGCTTCGTGCGGAATGATTATTTGACGAATGATCAACAAATAGAATGGACACCCCGTTGAGGTTGCTCGTCGTGGAGGACGACATGATCATTGCTGCCACCATCGCCCTGCAACTCAGCAAGCTCGGCTACGAGGTGAGCGGGATTGTGCCTAGGGGCGAAGAAGCCATTCAACATGCTGAAACCAACCGGCCTGACTTGATTCTGCTCGATATCAGTCTCAAAGGCGCAATCGACGGTATCGACACAGCCCACGCTATTCACCAGCGGTGGAACATCCCGATTATTTACGTCACGGCCAATACCGACGAAGCTACCTTTAACCGAGCAAAAAAAACTCGTCCCTACGCCTTCATATCCAAGCCGATCCGGGCCATTGAATTACAACGAGCTATCGAGCTGGTTATGAGTCGCCTGGCCGACGAGCCGCCCACCTCTGCCCACCCTGCTCCCGACGCGCCCTTTGTGCTCAGTGACCGGATTTTTGTGCGGCACCGCGAAAAGATCGTCAAGATTTTCATCGCCGATATTCTCTACGTGGAAGCCGACCGCAACTACTGTCACCTCTGTACCGTAGACAAAGAATACCTGCTGACAACGACCCTGAAGGTGATGGAAGACAAACTCCCGGCGGCCTATTTTGTACGCGTGCATCGATCCTATCTGGTGAATCTGACGCAGGTCGATGAGGTGGGAGACGGGCATATCGGGATCAAGGGGAAAACGATTCCGCTCAGCCACCTCCTGCGCGAGGCACTGCTGAAACGAATCCAGACCATTTGAGTCTCAAGATCAGCTACTTGGCCAATCGGAACGCTGCTCATTCCATACTTCGGTAAGTAATTCCCGACCTTCGGACAGTAAACGGATGCGTTCGTCCGGGCGAACTTGGTTGGGGAATACGCTGGCGATAGTTTAGATCCATTGTCGGCTAAATCGCTCAGCAGGGCTGATGGCCGCTCCGTTGCAGACCACATTCAAACTATTTCAACCATGCCGTTCCTGGTTACCACTATTCGTTCGCCAGCGATTTGTTGCTTCCTGTGGCTGGTGCCGGACATGACGCTCATGCTGAACGGCAAAGCCCCGGTTAACGCTACCCGAAACGTGTATAGGTATGCGTTGGCTTCTCAGGAGCTGGGAATTCAGTTCTAACCCGTCCATGTGCCGCTCTACGAGTGGGCCGACGCTTGATCCTGATACAGGTTCCTAGGTTCGCCAAAACCCGTTTTTTCAGCCAATTCAAATACCCAAAACCAATCAAACTATACCAATGAAAACTAATCAGGTACCAAAGATGCTGGCCGTTGTTATGGCCCTGTTCCTGTTTGCCGCCGGTTGCAATACACGCGCAAAGGATAGGGATACCCAAACGACCACCGTGTCGGCCATGACACCTGAACAAAAGCAGGCGATTGAACAGGAAATTTCTGGCCTTGTGAAGGAATTCTTCCAACAAGTCGAAAAACTGGACATTGAAACGTGCATGACCTACTTTGAAAATACGCCTGATTTTCAGGCCGTCAATCCCGATGGCACCCTGGGCGATTACAACGCCCTCAAGAAACTGAACGCAGACGGGTTTAACCAGATGAAGACGTTGAGTGTCGTGCCAACGAAGGAAGTGATTCGGGTTTTGACTGACTCGCTGGTGCTGTATACGTTCTCGATGGAACAGGACGCTACGCTCAAAAACGGCCAGAAAATGAAGTTTGAGCACGTAGCGGGAACGATGCTGTTCACTAAAATCAACGGCGCGTGGAAAGCGACGTTTTACCAGGAGTCGGCAGTTGCACCGGTACCAGTCAAATAGCAACTATGAAGCGCCTATAAAACCTGTAGTCTCGCAGTTTTTCTCTATTCGATAGACCCATGAAAATCAACCCATTTATGTCTGCTTTTGCCGCCCTGCTCCTGGTTGCCGTTGGCTGCCATACCGCTCACCAAAAAGCAGAGGAGAAACCAGCGGCTCAATCCGATGCACCGGAGTATTTTCTGTTACGGCCCGAAGTCGAGAAAGCGTATGGCTATTCCCATGCCGTTCGGATTGGCAATGAACTGAAAATATCGGGTGCGGTCAGTATGGACGAGAAAGGAAACCTGACGGCGAAAGGTGATTTGGGACAACAAATGAAAAATTGCTACGCCGATCTGGACAAAATCCTGAAGCACTATGGCTACACCTGGGACGACATTGTGGTGGAGAATATTCTGACCACAAACATGCCCGAATTTGTGAACCAGTCGGCTTACCGAAATACGATCTACAAAAAGCAATTCCCGACCGGGTCGTGGTTTGGCGTAAAAGAATTAGCCTTGCCCGGCCAGTTGATTGAGATTGAGTTAGAAGCCTATAAAGTGCACTAATTCAGGTGAGCGGATTCGATGATGAGCCTCATCGTTTTTGACAGATTCCTGCCTGAGGTTATCCAAACCATACAGAACCCATAAACGAGTGTTAGCCACTATAGCAAAATGGTCTTTCCGCTCCTCAATACATCGTCAACCGCAGGCTCCCTCAATCCAGCGCCTTCATTCATCAAAAGCCGCATCGAGTCCATCGACGTACTGCGGGGTCTGATTATGATCATTATGGCGCTGGACCATACGCGCGACTTCTTCCACGCTCAGGCCTATACCGACGACCCGCTCAATCTGGATACCACCACGCCGATCCTGTTCGTCACCCGCTGGATTACCCATTTCTGCGCTCCTACGTTTGCTTTGCTATCCGGTACGTCCATCTACCTGCAGGGTTTACGAAAATCGCGCAGCGAGTTGAGTCTGTTCCTGCTGAAACGGGGCCTGTGGCTCATTGTAGCCGAGGTATTGCTGATTGCGCCAGCAGATACGTTTACCCTGTTTAATCCCATTACGCTGGTCGTTTTCTGGTCGCTGGGCATCAGCATGGTGTTTATGGCCGGACTGACGTGGCTGCCGTTCCGGGCCATACTGAGCCTTGGTCTTGCGATTGTTTTAGGCCATAATCTGCTGGATGCGGTGGAACAGGCACCGGGATTTACGTCAGGTTTTTGGTGGGCGCTGTTTCATGGTGGCAGTCACCGTGTGTTTGAATACGCTCCCGGTCGGGTCATTGTGGTCCTGTACCCATTTCTTCCCTGGCTGGGGCTAATGATGCTGGGCTACTGCCTGGGCCGGTTGTTTGAGCCATCGGTTGCAGCCTGGAAGCGTCAACAGGGACTGTTTTATCTCGGTGCCGGCGCTATTGGGTTATTTGTAGGGCTGCGTTTGCTGAATAAATACGGCGATCCCTTCCCTTGGAGCGTCCAGAAAGACGGCCTCACTACGTTGTTCTCGTTTCTGAAGGTACATAAATACCCTCCATCCCTGCTGTACATGTGCATTACGGTAGGTCCGGGACTGCTGGCACTGGCGTTGCTGGAGAATGTACACAACCGCGTTACGGGCGTGCTGCGCATCTACGGACGAACGGCCTTTTTTTATTACACGATCCATTGGTATGTCCTGCATACCCTGCGCATGCTAGTCTTTTTTGCTGCTGGTCATACCATGATGGAGGCCGATAAATCGCTGCAAACCATACCGATGCGGCTTGTGCTACCTGGCAATGGAGGCTACAATCTTGGGGTGGTTTACCTGATCTGGATAGCCGTTGTCGCGTCGTTGTATCCGCTGTGCCGCTGGTATGATGCCTACAAGACAACGCACAAAGAGCAGTGGTGGCTGAGCTATTTGTAGAAAGTGAACAACCAAAACCTGGTCAGGAAATGAGCAAACGTGAAAAAGTAATAACAAGAACGGTTGTCATTCCTGACGACCTGGAAGCAGTAAAAAAATTATGGTTCGACTATTTAGTTTGGGGGAACGACAACATGCAGGAACTCTACGGCGTCCATCCTCATAATCCTCAGGAAGCTGTTGAACAGGACATCCAACAGATTGGCAAGTTTCAACCGCCTTACGGACAGCTGATCCTGGCTAGTTATAACGGTAAATTATGTGGCCTTGGAAGCCTAAAACGTATCAACTCCGATATCGGTGAACTAAAACGGATGTTTGTCCATCCAGCTAGCAGACGAATTGGGGCTGGACGAGCGATCCTCAAAGAACTTCAACTTGAAGCGAAAAAAGTCGGTTATAAAAAACTTCGGCTTGACAGTCCCAAGTTTATGGAAGCCGCTCATGCCTTATACCGAAGTGTTGGATTTCGTGACATTGACGCGTATCCAGAAATAGAAATCCCCGCCGAATTTAAAGACTATTTGTTGTTTATGGAATTGGATATAACCGACGATACTACCTGAATCCGAACGGATAAGCACAAATAAACCCAGCCTATGGTGCTGGTGAATCGATCTTAAACCAGTCAAACTAACCAATCAAATTCATGAAACAACTTCTGATTACTCTATCTTCTCTTTGGCTGCTGGTTTCCCTCGGCATGTCGGCCTCTGCACAGGCTCAGCAAACGGCAACGACTCAACTCAAAAGTATCCACCTGTTCGATATGCCAGCCGGTGTAATAGAGGCCCAGCTGTCGGCGGTGATTGGCGAGTTGAACACGGTCATTAAACGTCTGGGGTACAATAATGCCGGATACACACTCTACAAAGTAGCCGGAGAAGGAGTCGACAAATACCGCTACTACTTCGAGGGCAATTGGCCCAATGCCAACGCGTACCAGAAAATCCACGACGACAAATCGTTTCAGGAAGCCGATAAAAAATTGGGTATGGTATACGAGAAAATAAAAGCTGTTGAACTTTACCGTCGCTTAGTGAGAGTGCCCTAAATCGTTTTTAACCAAAGCTATGAAAACCAACCCATTTACTCTACTCCTGGCCGTTGTTGCCAGTACATCTGTCTGTGTTACCGGTTGCAACGCCCCTGCCCAAAAACAGGAAACTGCAACCGCGCAGGTAGCTGCTAAGCCCGATATGGCCGCCATCAAAACGGAAATACAAGCCATCGAAACCGAGTGGGCCAGTGCCACAACCGCTAAAGACATCGACAAAGTAATGGCACTCTACGCAGACGATGCCGTAGAAATGGCCGACGACGAACCCATGTCCGTGGGAAAGGCGGCTATCCGGCAGGTGCTGCTCAACAGTATGAAAGCGCGCCAGGCCGGGACGACCGTTTCCTACGAGACGATGGACGTGTACGGCGATGGCAACCTGGTGACCGAAGTGGGGAAGACAACGATTAAAGACAAAGCTGGCAACGTAGTGAGTGCCGGCAAATACATGGGCATTTTTGAAAAACGCGACGGGAAATTTATCTGCATCCGTGATATCAACAACGAGGATCAAAAAGACAAGTGAGGCTGGGGGTTTAAAGGGATCGGGTAGCCCGGTGAATGATCCGATACTGATGTGCCGGATAGACGATCGATGCCTAGCCTACTACGCTGAATGAGCCTAAAACGGTTGCCCGTTTCCCAATCCGTTTAAATCTACGTTAATCATGACGCTCAAATCCTCCCTACGTATCCTGGCCGTTTTTACGGCCCTTATCCTTTTTGCCGCCGGTTGTCATTCACCGGCAACGCCCGCTACGGCTGAGCAACTGTCGCAGATGAACCGGGACTTTGCCGCTGCGATCAATGCCAAAGATGCCGTGGCGGCTGCGAACTGCTATGCGGACGAGGCTACGTTATATCTGCCCAATGAGCCTGCCGTTACGGGTTGGAAGGCCATTCTCAACTACTGGAAGGGGGCTATTGACGCGGGGGTCACCCATGTATCCGTCAAAACGATTGCTACGGGTAGTGACGGGAACCTGGGGTGGGAAACGGGTCAGTTCCAGATGGACGTAAAAACGCCCGATGGGAAAGTGGTGGTCGATAAGGGTCGGTACACCGAGTTGCTCAAACGCAATACAGACGGGAAATGGGTCTCCATCATGGGTATGTGGAATGCCGATGCACCACCCGTCTCTTGACAGATCGCTTTCACTGGCTCCGAAAACCTATTTTCGTATCTTGTGAGCTACAGCATTCCGGTTGTCCCAAGATGGGTAAATACGTTGTTTTTAGGTGGCTCCCCCTGCTATTGTGCTTGCCCGCGTTCGCTGGGCAGGTACAATCCACGGTGCTTTACTTCGACGAACCCCCCAAAGAGACGCTGGGCCGCAACCGAAATCAAGTAAGCATCAATCAGTTCTTTACCGACCGCGACGATTTTCTATGGTTCGTCACCGGCAGTGGCCTGAGCCGCTACGACGGCCATGAGATCGTAACGGTACGCTCTGACCCGGCAAATTTGAACTCCCTCTCCTCGGCACGGGTGGCGGATATGATTCAGGACGAGCGCGGTACGTTCTGGATAACCACCCGCGACGGGGGCCTGAATGCCTACAATCAGCGAACGGGCAACGTGGCCCATTTTCGACACCTGCCCACCAACAAAACCAGTTTATCGTCGGATAAGCTTCGGTTTCTTCAACACGATGAATCCGGTTATCTCTGGATCGGCAGCGATTATGGCATGAATCGGTTCGACCCCAAAACAGGCCGTACTGTCCGTTTTTTACCCAAACCAGGCGAGTCAGGACAGTTGCAGGGCAACCCACTGTCGCCGATTCTGGTTGAATCGGCGGGCCACGGTGGGCCCGGCTATGTTTACGTTTGCACAACGGCTGGGTTCGAGCAGTTTGACCGGACTACTAACCGTTGGCGGTGCATTCCGACGGTAACTAAATCCGGGGTGCCCGTCATCAACGCCACGGATGGTCTCAATGTGATTAGCGGCCTCTGCAAAGATCGTCGGGGCCTGATCTGGATGGGGGTTCCGGACCAAACCGGGCTGCGGGTTTTTAACCCTAAAACCGGGCAAATCAGTTGGTTCGATGGTCGAACGGCCGATGGCAAACCCATTCCGTTTCCAAGAGTGATTCTGGAAGATCGGGCGGGGCGGCTCTGGCTTTGCTGCGATAACGACATCTTCCGCATTTCAGCCAACCGGACCGTTGTGGAGCAATGTACACCCGTAGCCATTAGCAATGGGGAACAACTCAGGGAGCTGGTAACGCTGTACGAAGATGGGCAAGGGTTAATCTGGCTGGAGAGGGCGAGCGACAAAAATCCACTTTTTTTCGACCCCCGTCAGGAACGCCACCCCAACATTCCACTGCCAAAATTTACTAACTCCGCCGGTGGAATTCCGACCCGACCCGTAACGGAATCCCTCATGCCCGACCCGGAAGGCTTCCTTTGGATCAGTACGGATCTGGGCCTGATTCGCTATAAACCGGGCCAATCCAGGCCGGGCCTGAATGAGATGAAGGTTGTCTTGAAACAACCCTTTACTTATTTCACCAGCCCACTGCCAGGTGCGGCCGGAACCAGCTCCGATCGGTATCTGCTGGTAGGAGCGGAGGCCGGCCTTTTCGTTTACAACAAAAAAACGGGTAATCTCACACCCATCCGTTTAGATAAGACGGGGCGTAATACGA
>NZ_JBMDWV010000196.1:0-1542 GCF_048594605.1 Spirosoma sp. | reverse complement strand
GGTCTGGGTAGCCGCTGGTTTCCTGACTATAAAACGAACGGCCTGTTCGATGCCTATTACAGGACGTACAGCACGGGAGAGTCGATACGTTTCGATTTTCACTACGACGGCAGTGGCATTAATGTCTGGCTCGATATTATGTCGACCAAGATGGGTGATGAAGTGCTCGTTACGTTTAGCGATTACACGCCTATGAAGCAGCTTCAGCAGCAACTTGAGCGCTTGGTTGCAGACCTGCAGCGATCGAATAAAAATCTGGAGCAGTTTGCATACGTAGCCAGCCATGACTTGCAGGAGCCTTTACGGAAGATTCAGGCTTTTGGCGACATCATCCAATCGCAATATGCACCGAGCATTGGCGAGAGTGGAGCTGATATGATTCAGCGAATGCAATCGGCTGCTTCCCGGATGCAGATACTAATCAAGGATGTACTGGCTTACTCGCGTATTGCCACCAAACAGGAAACAGTCAAATCTGTTCAGCTGAACGAATTGATAGACAACGTAGTATCCGATCTCGAAACCGCTATTCAAGAGAAACAGGCTACGCTGTCGGTGGAAACGCTGCCCGTTCTACAGGGCGATCCGGCTCAGTTGCGGCAACTTTTTCAGAACCTGATCAGCAACGCGCTGAAGTTTACCAGGATCGACGAATCAGGTGTTCGTCCTTCCATTACAATAAAAAGTCGGCGAGTGACCGGGCGTGATTTCCCCACTCTGATTCCATCTTCTCATGCGGATGCTTCCTTTCATCTGATCGAAGTGATTGATAACGGTATTGGGTTTGATCAACGCCAGGCCCAGCGTATTTTTCAGGTGTTTCAGCGGTTACACAGCCGGAATCAGTACCAGGGTACCGGAATAGGATTGGCCATTGTTCAGAAAGTCGTCGAGAATCATCACGGCTATATTACAGCAGAAGGACGGCCGGGCGAGGGCGCTACGTTCCGCATTGCCTTACCGATTTAATTGGAGCTACGTATCAATTTTTATCCTGTCAGGTATGTGCTCCTGACAGGATAAATCCATTTTTCGCGGTTTACAGAACGGTTTTAAACAAGGCGTATGTATAATCCAGCCAGAAGGGAATAGTCTCCACATGCGTTTTGTTGGCCACCGGCGCGAATTGCACTACGGGCGAACCCAGCACATCGTGCATAGTCGTATAAGCTTTCAACGAGTTCAGAAAATACACCTGCGGATCCAGCGTGCCGTGCGTAAGTAGAAGTGGCACCATCGGCTTCCAGTTATAGTTGTCATTATCGGCCAGTGCTGCCAGAAAGTTCGTATCTGTGCCACTCAAAATGCCTGCCTTAAATTGATCGGTTAAGGCCTGGTCGAAAGGAACATTGATTGTAGCTAACTGCCGATTGGTTTGAATATCAGTCAGGTATTCAGGCTTGAAATAAGCGCTCAGTGGTCGACGTAGGGTAGGGTAAATGTCATTATACGTTAGGAGTACCCACAGGAATGCCCGGTTCCATTGCGCATTAGGCTGCGATGGCTGAACAGATAGCAGCGCTTTAGTGAAATTTGTTTTGT
>NZ_JBMDWV010000195.1:0-2706 GCF_048594605.1 Spirosoma sp. | reverse complement strand
AGTAGTCGTGATGGTCGATGGATTAGCGAAAAAACGCTCGCTGACAGTAACTACAACGTAACAATGAACGGTAACGCGGTTTTCAAACACGCCGTGGTCCGGTTCATGGAGGTGATCAATGAGAGCCTGGAAACGAACGGATACAAATCAGAAGATTTGGCATTGTTAGTACCCCATCAGGCGAATATCCGTATTTCAGAATACGTTCGACAGCAGATGAATCTGCCCGAGGAAAAAGTTTTCAACAACATTCACCGATACGGTAATACCACCGCAGCCTCGATTCCGATTGCCCTAACTGAAGCTTTCGAAGAAGGTCGAATCAAACCTGGTGATTTAGTTTGTCTGGCGGCTTTCGGTAGCGGTTTCACCTGGGCATCAGCCCTGATTAAATGGTAAATGAGTGACTGGGTGACTATTGGATGTGTTGACCCTTTACCCAATCATTGTCTGTTTAATACGTTCCGATCGACAGCATCACCAGCGTACAGGCCTCAATGGGCTCAATTCCCTCCTCTTTTAACTGGCGCTCGAATTCTGGATTTTCGGCTCCCGGATTGAAAATTACCCGTCGCGGCTTGAGACCTTTGATATAGTCGTATAGCTCGGTCTGATTACGGGCCCCCACATACATCGTGACGGTATCAATATTCTCCAGATCTGGCTGTCCGGTTTGGATCGGGTGCCCATTAACCATACCGGCCCTTAAGCCTAACAGTTCAATCTGATGTCCATGCCGAAGTAAGCTGTCTGCCGCTAAAGTGGCATAGCGACCCGGTTTTTCCGTAGCGCCGACTACCAATGTTTTCCTGGCTGAAGTTTCCATTTGTTATAAACAGACAAGTACACCTATGAGATGTGTAAATGCTACATAGTTAACGAATCCTGTGGGCTGACGGTTCTGACCGTAAATCCACTTTCAATAAAATAAATCCGTTCGAACGTAACGTCGGAAGCTCATTTAAGGCTGTAGAACAAACTGTAAAATTAACTTATTCACGTCCTGTTCAAGTTATTCTTCTAATTTTCAGAGCGCGTTAAAAAATTTGACAACTATTTTAATGATACGTTGTTAAGGACTCATCACTATCTGTTATCTTCTTCGATTGTGGTATGTCGATGACAACTAAGCATTAAAATTTGCTTCAGGTATGGAAGCCAAAGGGAATCAAAGTTTCTGGAATGAAAAATGGGTGCCTATCGTCTTTGAAGGTATCGAAAACCCACCCCGTTACGAGGTCTCGAACTACGGGCGGTTACGTAGTTTTCAGGTATCATCGGCTACCGGTCAGGAAGCCAGCAATACTCCCAGTAAACTGATCAAAGGTTCAGTCATTCAGGGCTATCGATCCTTAAATATCCGTTCGGAAGGAAAAACGCTGAATCGTTACGTTCATAAGCTGGTTGCCGAGCAGTTTGTCAATCGTGATAGTCCCGAACAGACATTCGTTATTCACCTTGATCACGACAAGCAGAACAACCATTATCAGAATTTGCGCTGGGTAACAAAAGATGAAATGATTGAGCACAATCGGCAAAATCCCTACCTCAAAAACCGGACGCTTCCCCGCCAGACCCGTAATTATAAACTAACGGAGAGCAAGGTAAAAATCATCAAAAAGCTGCTATTGAACGATAAGAACCGGCTAAAAATGATTGCCAAGCAGTTTGGTATTACCCACACACAACTCAATCGGATTCGGTCGGGCGAAAACTGGAAACACGTAACGATTGAATAAAGACGATTTTTATTCAGGGTTTATCATTACTTTTCTCGACTGTATAGCCACCGGGTTCATAGCCTATTTCGGCTCCCAGCACGTACAGTAAATGTTTGCGGTCAATAATGACACGTACCCCTTCTACGTTATATACTTCGTCGGTAGAACCGGGTAAGTCAAATCCTAACAGCCATGACGATCCGCAACCACCTCCCCGAATTCCTACGCGTAGGCCGTATTCAGCGGGAATTTTGTTGGCATATAACGCATCCAAAATCTGTTGACGCGCTTCGGGTCGAACCCTAACCGGATTGTCGAGTGTCAGCATACCTGATTTTTGGTTTACAAACTTTCGTTTACGCTGGACAATTAACGACGTCCTTAAAACGTAAATGAAGTAATTTAAACCTTTTTCAACATTACCTTTTTTCACGGAACAACGTTCCCATTCTATGGACCTATTGAGTGACTTCCTGAAATTGATCGTACCAGCCGCCCTAGTATTATACGGCATGTACCTGACTGTCAAACTATTACTGGAGCGCGAAGCTGATCGTCATCAATACGAAGTTAAGAACCGATACACAGAAACCGTGGTTCCAATTCGCTTACAGGCGTACGAACGAATGGTTTTGTTTCTTGAACGGATCAGCCCGAATAATTTATTATTACGTTTAGGGGGCAGTTCAACCACGGTGATTGAGTTGCAGCAGCGGCTTCTTCAGGAAATTCGTGACGAATACAATCACAATTTGTCGCAGCAGGTTTACATGAGTCAGGCCACCTGGGATCAGATTCAGACCGCTATGAACGACGTAATGACGCTGATCAATCAGGCTTCAGGTGATACGCGCCCCGACGCTCCAGCCATTGACCTGTCTAAACGAATTTTCGAACGTATCATCCAGAAAGATCGGCAACCTACGTCCGACGCACTGAAAGCGGTCAAGCAGGAAATTCAGGCTATGTTTATGTAGTGGGGCAT
>NZ_JBMDWV010000194.1:0-14462 GCF_048594605.1 Spirosoma sp. | reverse complement strand
TGAGCGTCCAGTCGTTGCTTGAAGTCGTCAAAATTTTTGGCCTCTCCGGGCGTCCAGGCGGTTTCGGCAATGGCAACAAGACGCGGATAGGCCATGTATTCAACGTAGTGCGTAGTGGGCAGGTATTCCGACCAGACATTGGCCTGTACGCCCAGAATGTGCTTCGACTGCTCGGCGGTTAGGCTATCGGATACGGACGGATTAAAGCTATACACTTTTTCGAGTGGCAGGAAACCGCCAATTTCGACCGGCTGCGTTTTCGGATCGGCCTGATAATAATCCAGATAGCAGTACGTAGTAGGACTCATAATCACATCGTGGTTCTGCCGGGCGGCTGCAATGCCACCATTTACGCCACGCCAGCTCATAACCGTAGCGTTCGGCGATAAGCCACCTTCCAGAATTTCGTCCCAGCCAATAATCCGCCGACCTTTCGACGTAACGAATTTGTCGATCCGCTGAATGAAGTAGCTCTGGAGTTCGTGCTCGTCTTTCAGTCCCTTTGCCTTGATCAGATCCTGACAAAACTTGCTCTGTTTCCACTCTTTTTTCGGGCATTCGTCGCCACCGATATGAATATACTGACTCGGGAAAAGCGACATTACTTCGGTCAATACGTTCTCCAGAAACGTAAAGGTTTCTTCGCGGGGGAAAAGCACCTGATCGTGAACACCCCAGGTCGTACTAGCCGTAAGCTGGCGGTCGGGGTTGGCGCCTAACTCAGGATAAACCGATAGTACAGCAACGGAATGCCCCGGCATTTCAATTTCGGGAATCACCGTAATGAACCGTTCCTGCGCATATTTCACTACGTCGCGAACTTCATCCTGTGTGTAAAAACCACCGTATGGTTTGTTATCGTATTTGTGATCGCGGTAATGCCCAACCATCGTAGCCGGACGTATCGACGCTTTTTGCGTGAGTTCGGGGTATTTTTTGATCTCTATCCGCCAGCCCTGGTCTTCCGTCAAATGCCAATGGAACGTATTCATTTTGTGCTTAGCCAGCAGATCGATGTACTTTTTGATGAACGGAACCGGGTAAAAATACCGGCCAACGTCGAGCATTGAACCGCGATACCCGTAGCGTGGCTGATCTTCGATTTCGCAGGCGGGCACCGTCCATGTAACGCCATCAACTTTTGTCGGACTGAAAACGGCGGCTGGCATCAATTGCATTAGCGACTGCACGCCGTAGAAAAAGCCCTGTGGTTTTTGAGCTGAAATGACGATTTGTTTGGGCGATACGGTCAGGGCATATCCTTCGGTACCGAGCTTCGGGTTCGATGTGGTTACAAACGAAATGCCTTTAGCCGCTTTGCCCGACGTAACAGTTGAGGCTACGCCCGTCGACTTGGTCAGTTGATCGGCCAGCATCTGCGCAATGCGCTTTACTTCGGCATCGCCCGATTGTACGCCTATGGTGAGTTTGGTCGGCAGGCTGTAACTACCGCTACGTTCATCCAGCCAGACCGGCTTTGGAACAATGGCGTATTTGCTGGTCTGTGCATACAGACTGGCTTGCACCAGACACGTGACGATCAGACAGATAAGCAGTTTTTTCATGAGCGAAGGGATTAGAACGTTTGAAGAACAAAGGTACATTCCATTGCTGTCGGATATACCAATAACAGCCGCTCCCCGACTCCTGCCAGGCAGATACATTTGCCTTTTTTACGAGCAAAAAGAAGTAAAATGCGGCTGTATTTTACCGAAAAAGCCAAACCGTCAAAACAGCCGGCACTTGCGAAAACGTTTGCACAAATTGGCTAAAAAATAGCAATCGACTGATAGGTATAAGTCGATTGCTGATAGGCTAAAGATTATTTCAGGTAACGACGTACTACGCTTGTCCAGCGTTTGTAGCCTTCGGGGAGCATATGTAGGCTGTCGGATTTGAACAGTTCAGGAACAGGCTGGCCGCTGGGTGTGAGCATAACGGGCCGGATATCAATGAATTCGGTGTTACGTTGCTTGCGCAGGTACTCTTTGATAAGCTGGTTTGCTACGTCCATCTGAGCAAAATATTTCCGGCGCGACGGGCTGGGTTTCAGCGAAATAAAGGCAAACGCTACGTTCGGTAGTTTCTGGCGGACGTGCTCGAACAGCGCCACAAAGCGTTCGTAGGTTTGCTGACCGCTCACGCCCGACGCTACGTCGTTTTCGCCCGCATAGAGCACAACCTGTTTGGGCTGGTAACGTACAATGACCCGATCGGCGTAACGGAGCACATCAGTCAACTGTGAGCCCCCAAATCCCCGATTTACTACGTTCTTTTTGGGAAACGATTCGCCCAGATTTTCCCACAGCCGAATGGACGAACTACCCGTAAATACAATCGGATTGGGGGCCATCAGGGCAACTTTGTCGAGTTTTTCGAACGCCAGAATTTCGTCTTCAAATGCCGGTTTCGTTTGCCCATTCGCCCAGACACTGACAAATAATAAACTAATAATCCAGAAGTATTTCATGAGAAAATGAATAGTGATACAATGCACGTTGTTCATTAGATAAAAGGCACAACGGTTTCCAAACTCATGCCCCGCGAACCTTTTATGAGAATGTGCGTATCGGTCATGGGATTGTCCATCAGCCAGTTATGCAGCGAAAATTTATCCGGAAAGTAGTACGCCTTGGGTAGATAGCCGAGCGCGTAATGCATGTCTTTTCCCGCCAGAATGACCAGATCGAATTTGCTTTCAGCAATCAGTTTTCCCAAAGCAGTATGCTCTGCTTCGCTTTCATTGCCCAGCTCGTACATGTCGCCTAGAATAACCGCTTTCCGTTTGGCGGGCATCGACGCAAACTGACGAATCGCAGCGGCCATCGAACTCGGGTTCGCATTATACGCATCGAGCAATACGGTATTTGTGCCTTTCGCAATTACCTGCGACCGGTTGTTGGTTGGGTTATAATTGGCAACAGCGTGGTTGGCCTCGTCGGACGTAACGCCAAAATACTCGCCAATGGCCAGTGCACCGATTATATTCTCGAAATTGTAACGACCCGGCAGATGCGTAGTGATTTCCTGACCGGCCGAATCGCGGTAAACCACAACCGGCGACTCCTGAAGCAGTTCGACAGACTTGGCTGGCGATTCAACGGCTGGATAAAAAATGACTTCGGCAAAAACCGATTCGGAACGTAGTGTTTTCAGGCGTTCGCGGTACATCGCCATCAGGGTTTTATCGCGGGAGTTGATAAAAACAGTACGTCCGTTCTGGGCCAGATAATCGTACAGTTCGCCTTTGCCCTTCCGAACGCCTTCAATACCGCCGAAGCCTTCCAGATGTGCTTTTCCTACGTTCGTGATCAGTCCGTGCGTAGGCTGAGCAATGGTACACAGCAATTCGATTTCTTTCTGATGATTGGCCCCCATTTCGACCACCGCTAGTTCGTGCTGCTCATTGAGCGACAGAATGGTGAGCGGTACGCCAATGTGGTTGTTCAGATTGCCGACGGTTGCGTAGGTGCGGTATTTTTTGGCTAATACGTTGGCGATCAGTTCCTTCGTTGTCGTTTTTCCGTTCGATCCTGTCAGGCCAATAACCGGTATGCTGAGCGTTTGCCGGTGGTGGCGGGCCAGGTCTTGCAGCGCCGTCAGACCGTCGGCTACCAGCAAACAACGTGGGTCGCGTTCCGCCACCGCTACGTCGTCGACAAGGACGTAGCGAGCGCCTGAAGCAAGGGCTTGTTCGGCAAATTGATTACCATCGAAATTGGCACCTTTGAGCGCTACAAACAAACAATCGGGGGTAATACGGCGGGTGTCGGTCGATACGCCGGTACATTCCAGAAATTTATGATAGAGTTGATCGGTGGTAATCAGCATATTCAACCGTTTTAATCGTTTTCTAAACACAGAGGGCATACAGCCTCATTAAAAAGAGGATGTTCTGCGCTCTGTGCGTTCAAGTAATAGCCAAAATTAGATGAAAAAGCTGTTTACGCTTTGTTTGCTGTTTATTCCGTTTCTTACCTACGCCCAATCGGGTGGAAAGATTAGCTTTCAGTACGACCCAACTCCGCCAGTAAGTGTTAACAGACGGTCGCTGTTGAATCCATGGGCGGGTGGATTAAATGCAACGCAATACTCAACCATACGCCTGAACAACGATGCGCGCGATGATCTGATGGTGTATGATCGGACAACGAGCAAAATCAGTACGTTCATCGCGGTCGACAATCCTGCCGGAACCGGAATTGTCTGGCAACATGCTCCTGAATACGAAACAGCTTTCCCGGCTATAAGTGGCTGGATATTATTGGTCGATTACGATCAGGACGGACAGAAAGACATTTTTACGCCTGGCTCCGGCAACGTACTGGTGTACCACAACGAGTCGAAGAATGGACAGCTAGCCTTTAAACTGGTCGCGAACCCGCTCATGACCGAGGGGTACAGCGGAAAAATTCAGCTTTATATCAGCAGCGTAGATATACCGGCGATTACGGACTATGACGACGATGGCGACATTGATATCATTACGTTCGACGTGACGGGAAATCTGATTGCTTACCAACAGAACATGAGTGTTGAACGTACCGGCCAGAAAGGAGGGCTGGATTTTAAACGCTACCAAAACCTGTGCTGGGGGCATTTTCAAAAAGAATACTGCAATGATTTTGTGTTTGGCATCCAGTGCGATGGGTCAGGCCGGGTGGGGTTAAGTACGGGCAGTGCCCGCCCTATGCACACGGGTAATACGCTGACGGTGGTTGATACGGATGGCGACGGGCTGAAAGATTTGCTGTTTGGCTTTGTGTCCTGTGAAAATATTGCCCGGCTACGTAATGCAGGTCCTAATAACGAGAAAGCCAACTTTGTTAGTTACGATAGCTTATTTCCGGCGGCCAACCCGATTCTGTTCCCGGCTTTTCCGGCTACGTTTCTGGAAGATGTAGATGGTGATGGGCTGAAAGATCTGTTAGCATCGCCGAACGTGAGTCTAAACGAAAACCAATTGTTCGATTTTCGGGCGTCGGGCTGGTTTTACCGAAATACGGGTACGTCGGCAAAACCCAATTTTCAACTGGCAGAGAAAGATTTTTTACAGAGGGATATGCTTGACCTGGGCGAACGGGCCGCACCCGCACTGGCTGATCTTGATGGCGATGGTGATATGGATTTGCTGGTTGGGTACGATGGCGTCGGTTTTGGTACGAATTATAAAGGTGGAATCTGGCAATTTGAGAATAAGGGCACTACGCAGGCACCGTCATTTTCGCTGGTTACGACAGACTATCTCGGCATCAATCAATCGCTGAAGCTGACTAACGTAATGCCTTCATTTGTGGATGTTGACGCCAATGGTAGCCTGGATCTGGTCATTACGGCTACGGGCGCCAGTGGCATGGAAATTCGCGTACTGCTAAATGCTGCCGCAAAGGGGGTTGCTCCCCAGTATAACCTGACTGGTGCTACGTTATGGCCCGTTCCAGACCGATTTACGCCCGGCGACCTGCTCACCGTAACGGATATTGACCAGGATGGGAAACAGGACGTATTGATTGGTAAAGAGTACGGTACGATTGAATATTTCCGCAATACGGGCTCGGCCGTAACGCCTGTATTTCAACTACAAAATCAAGCGTTTGGAGGCTTTACCATTAACGATCTCACCTATGCCCGCGCCCGCTCGATTGTGGTGGCCGATATAAACGGTGATCAAACGAATGAACTGATTCTGGCGGCCAATAACGGAACGGTTCGGGTATATCAGTTTCCGAATCCGGTCGATAAGGCGCTTACATTACTGGATTCGCTGCCGTCGATTGGGTTTCCCGGAATGGGTTTGATCGCTACGGTCGCTGATCTTAACGGCGACGAACTGCCTGATTTGATTCTGGGTAGCGTAGCGGGCGGATTACGGTATCTGAGGAATACATCGCAGAAAGTAGTTACGGGCATAGAGGAAGAGCCGACTGGTTCCTGGGCGTTTCCGAATCCGACTGAACGGTACCTGACTATTCGGCCATTTTACGATGCGACGGTAGAAGTACTATCGCTCACCGGACAGGTTGTGCTTTCGGGGCAAACTGTTCGGGCTAACGTGGAAACCGTCGTTGATCTGAAGAACGTAGCGAGTGGCACGTATCTGATTCGGCTTATTGCGGAGAACCGACCAACACAGGTACAGAAACTAATTGTGCTGAAATAGTCGAAAACTCTTTCGGCCGTTCGTGGTTAGTGAGTATGACTGGTGATGGAAAATACGCAGCAATTTCAGTCATTACCACCAGCCATTAATCGCTATGGAAAATACGAACAACCCTGACCAACAGCGTGTCGATCAAGATTCGGGTGGTCCACTGGAAGGTATGTCGCCCCAGCACAACCGTATGCCTTTAAACGACGATGAGCAGGATTCTGTCGTTTATGCGGGTTTGGGCGTCAACAATCATCCGGATATTATGAATCCAGGCAACGATGAGGCTTCTGATACGTTGCTCTATACGGATAACGTTACGGCGCGCCATGCTACCGATGAAATATCGAATGATGAAGAAATCGATGAGTTTACGGATGAGTTAGATGATGACGAGGATCTATCGGACGACGACATCGACGAACAAATCATTGAACTCGCTGAGGAAGAGGATGAAGGCAATGAACGATACTAATCGCCATTGATACGGGTAAAATCATTCGCGAAACAGCGGGTCCGAAAAAGGTATTCAGAGCTATGTTCCTCTGAATACCTTTTTTGTTGATAAATCCTGGAATCAGTTAATGGTTACTCCTCCGCTGACATAGCCATTTACTGCTATCACCGTAGAACCTGAGGTGGACGCCGTAAATACGAGCAGCAAACGAGTTCCGGCCGTAACCGGTATGGAAAGGCCGGATATAAGTCCAGCACCTGTAGTATTGACAGACACAGTGCCCGACAAAGTAGGCGTCAGCGTCAGAACGGCGCCCGAGATCGGTGTGAATGACGACGAAGAACCGGTTGCCTGATACACTTGTGCTGTAATCGTGACAGGGGTTGTAGCCGTAAACGTAGCAGTACTACTGAAAAAACCAGCGATGGACGTGATCGTACCCGATCGGGGGGCAGGGAAGGCAAAATGAAGCAGGTTTCCGCCACCGCCAGAAAGGTCAATTGCCCCATTGATAATATAAACCGTCGACGCAGCGTTGCCGAAGCCGGGCAGACTAGCCGCTCGGGTTGGCCCGGTTAGCATGGTAACGGGCATCCCGGACGCGTACGGAATAATGGTTCCCGACGAAGAACCACCACTATCTTCGGTGGTAAGCAGCCGCATCCAACTGCCCGATTTGTAGACATAAAACCCAGCCGGTGCCGTCGTTTGATACACCAGTAAGCCTTCGGCGGTCGCTGTTACGTTGGTCGTACTCGTCACTCTGGGAATCAGCAAACCTTTCGATGTCGATCTGATTTCCAGCTGAGCACTCGGGTCAGGACTTGTCGTACCAATACCCACCTGAGCCATACTTACCCTGACGACCAGCAAAAGAAAAAATGTAAGGCCAAAGGATATTACGTTTATCATGACGATCCTGTTTAAACTTTTATTTTTCTGGCCCTTTTACCCCTAAATCCCCTAAAGGGGACTTTGTCTGCGAGTGAGCCAAGTCCCCTTTAGGGGATTTAGGGGTAAAAGGGCCAAACAATTGATGTATTTGTCACTCAGGAAGAAAGTCTAAACAGCTTCAACGAATTGCCTTGTCTGGAACTAATTACTCTTAAATGTATAATTGGTAACAAGGTTTACTAAAATTGCTATTTTAGTTTAATAATTTCAAATAATGTTACGTTTTTATAGATTATAATTTTTTTGAGTAACAAAAGGATGGAGATCGAATAAGGAATGCGTTTAACCGGCTAGGCTAAAACAAAAACGCAGTGAGTCCCAGGCTTGTGCCTATGTCGTCAGGGGAGAACGAGAAGTTTTGTGGTAAGTAGTCGCTGTGATTGCCTGTGGTTATTGCTCATTTACTCCACTAAAACAGGGCTTTGGTGGGTCTAGTTTAATTATTTTTTAATGAACAGGAATAGATTGGCCACGATTGCTGTTCTCCTAGACGACTGCTTATACAACCTCATGTACGCTCACCATTCTATAAACAGACTGTCTTCTTTTTATGTAGGCTTGATTTTAACGCTAAGCCAGTTCAGTTGCGGCTCATCAAGTCAGGAAACATCAACGGCGACTCAAATTCCTACCTTACCTGTCGTGCAGGTCAAAACGGCTTCAGTTACTACGTATCAGGAATTTTCTGCTACGTTGGAAGGGCGCGTAAACGTCGATATTCGCCCGCAGGTAGAAGGGTATCTGGAAAAAATTTACGTTGATGAAGGAGCCGCCGTTCGGAAGGGGCAGCCTTTGTTTCGCATCGATACCCGCACGTATCGGGAGCAGGTAGGTAATGCTAACGCTACGTTGCTGGCGGCCAAAGCCAACCTGGACAAAGCCGCGCTTGAAGTGGCCCGATTAACACCCTTAGTTGAAAACAACGTAGTGTCTGATGTTCAGCTTAAAGCGGCTCAGTCGGCTTATGCGGCTGCGAAAGCGAATGTTGAGCAGGCCAGGTCGATGGTTGGTAGCGCCAATGTCAACCTGAACCGGACGCTTATTACGTCGCCAGCGAGCGGCTACATCGGTCGCTTGCCGTACAAAGCCGGTAGCCTGGTCGGACGGACGGAGCTGCAGCCCCTGACAACAGTATCGGATATCCACGAGATCTACGCTTATTTTTCGATGGGCGAAGTCGATTTTCTGCGTTTCACGCAACAGGCATCGGGTGGTAGTCTGGACGACAAAATCCGGAAGTTGCCTCCTGTAGATCTGGTGCTGGCGGATGGGAAAGCGTATGCGCAGAAAGGCCGGATCGAAATGGTGTCGGGACAATTCGACAAAACGATGGGCGCCATTAGTTTTCGGGCTGTTTTTCCGAATGCGCAGGGACTGCTACGTTCTGGAATTACCGGGCGCGTTCGTATTCCGGAGCAGCATCCATCGGCTGTTGTTGTGCCGCAGGAAGCTACGTTCGAGCGACAGGACCGGGTCTTTGTCTTTGCCGTAGCCGACAGCAACAAAGTGGTTAGCAGACCCCTTCAGATTGCGGGAAAGAGTGGCAACTTCTATCTGATTACCAAAGGTATTCAGCCAGGTGAACGTATCGTTCGGGAGGGTATCGACCGACTCCGTGATGGCGATGCGATTACGCCCCGGCTCGTTGCTGCCGACAGTCTGGCGACTAATCGCGCGCTTTAGTGATTTTTTGGTGTATCCATCGTTCTGATCGGCCTATATGGTCAGGACGTTTTTAGCAAAACCATGCTTAAATTATTCATCGAACGTCCGGTACTAGCTACAGTTATTTCCATCCTGCTGGTCATTCTGGGCGTTATCTCGCTTGTTACGTTACCCGTTACGCAGTTTCCCGAAATTGCTCCGCCCAGTGTGCAGGTGGCGGCATCGTACCCTGGCGCCAATGCCGAAGTGGTTGCGCGTTCCGTGGCTACTCCGCTCGAAGAAGCGATTAACGGGGTCGAAAATATGACCTACATGACTTCGTCGTCGGGCAATGATGGGTCGGTAGCGATTAACATTTATTTCAAACTTGGCACCAACCCCGACCTGGCGGCTGTGAACGTCCAGAACCGGGTGGCCAAAGCGACAAGTCTGTTGCCTGCCGAAGTCATTCAGGCGGGGATTTCGACGCAGAAGCAGCAAAACAGCATGATTATGATCCTCAACCTGAATAGCGACGAGGATGTGTACGACGAAACATTTTTGCAGAACTACGCCAAAATCAACCTGATTCCTGAGCTTCAGCGCGTAAACGGGGTGGGACAGGTGATGGTGTTCGGGGTGAAAGATTATTCGATGCGGGTCTGGCTGAAGCCCGATCGGCTGGTTGCGTATGGTTTGTCGCCCCAGGAAGTGATGGCTTCCATTCGCGAACAGAACCTGGAAGCCGCGCCTGGTAAAATTGGCGAGAACAGTCAGGAAGCGTTTGAATACGTGATCAAATACAAAGGCAAGCTGAATCAGCCCGAACAGTACGAAAACATCGTTCTGAAAGCAAATACCGATGGGTCGTCCATTCTGCTGAAAGACGTAGCGCGGATTGAATTTGGCTCGTTTACTTACAGTGGCGATACGCGGGTGAATGGTCGGCCCAGCGTTGGAATTGCGATCAATCAGATGGCGGGTTCCAATGCCAACGATATCCAGGTGGCGATTCTGGCCATTATGGACAAGGCCAAAGGTGCGTTTCCGAAAGGCATCAACTACACGATTGGCTACAGCACCAAAACCTTCCTCGATGAATCCATCGATCAGGTGACGCACACGCTGATTGAAGCCTTTGTGCTGGTGTTTATCGTCGTGTTCCTGTTTTTGCAAGATTTTCGTTCGACGCTCATTCCGGCCATTGCGGTGCCGGTGGCCATTGTCGGTACGTTCTTTTTCATGCAGTTGTTTGGCTTTACGATCAATTTGCTTACCCTTTTCGCGCTGGTGCTGGCCATCGGGATTGTGGTCGATGATGCGATTGTGGTGGTCGAAGCGGTTCACACCAAAATGGAGAAGAGTAGGCAGTCGGCGCGGGCCGCTACGTTACGTTCCATGCAAGAAATTTCGGGTGCCATTATTTCTATTACGTTGGTAATGGCGGCCGTATTCGTACCGGTGGGTTTCATGAACGGTCCGGCGGGTGTGTTTTACCAGCAATTTGCGTTTACGCTTGCCATCGCGATTCTGATTTCGGCGGTGAACGCACTGACGCTGAGCCCGGCGCTTTGTGCCTTACTGCTGAAAAATCCGCACGCGGAGGGGCATACAAAAAAAGGATTTTTGAACCGATTCTTTGATGCATTCAATGCGGGCTTTACTTCGCTGACAAACCGCTACGTGGGCGGTCTTCGGTTTCTGATACGTCATAAATGGGTAGGATTGAGCGGGCTGGCGCTCGTGACGGCTGTTACGGTCTGGTTGATGCGGACAACACCCAGCGGTTTTATCCCCTCAGAAGATCAGGGTTTTATCGCCTATTCGCTGAAACTTCCGGCGGGCGCATCGTTGCAGCGGACCAAGAAAGTGGCCGATAAAATTGAAGGCATTCTGCACAAAACGCAGGCCGTTGAACAACACATCGAAATCAGCGGGTTTAATATGATTGCCAACTCCGCCAGCCCATCGTATGCCGCTGGTTTTGTGAAGATGCGTCCTTACGAAGAGCGGGGCGCCGTGAAAGATCTGCAACAGGTAGTTGATACGGTGAGCAAACAAGTGGCAGGTGTAGAAGAGGGCCGGGTTGATGTGTTTACTATGCCCACCGTACCGGGTTTTAGTAACGTTGATGGCTTCGAATTGCTCTTGCAGGACCGAACGGGTGGCTCGCTTGATAAGCTGAGTGCTACGGCCAATGCGTTTATTGAAGAAGTGCAGAAACGCCCTGAAATTGCAGCCGCATTTACTACGTTCGATACGGGTACACCCCAGTTTGAACTGGAACTGGACGTAAAGAAAGCTAAACAACTTGGCGTATCGACCAGCGATATTCTGCAAACCATGCAGGTGTATTACGGTAGTACGTTTGCGTCAGATTTTAACCGTTTCGGCAAATTCTACCGCGTTATTGCGCAGGCCGACGCACCGTACCGCGCCGATCCGTCGTCGTTGAACAGTGTTTACGTTAAAAATTCGACGGGGCAGATGGTGCCTATGACGACCTTCGTTACGTTGAAACGGGTGTATGGACCCGAAGCCGTTACGCGAAATAACCTCTTTACGTCGGTGATGATCAACGGGATGGCCAAGCCTGGCTATAGCTCGGGTGATGCGATTCGGGCGGTGGAAGAGGTGGCGAAACAGAAGCTGCCCATTGGCTACACCTACGAATGGACCGGCATGACGCGTGAAGAAATTGCCGCTGGCGGTCAATCGAGCCTGATTTTCATTTTGAGTCTGGTGTTTGTGTACTTTCTACTGGCAGCTCAGTATGAGAGTTATGTATTGCCATGGGCCGTTTTGCTATCCATTCCCACGGGTATTCTGGGCGTTTTTGCGTTCATCAATTTCGCCGGAATCGACAACAATATTTACGTACAGGTCGGGTTGATCATGCTGATTGGTCTGCTCGCCAAAAACGCGATTCTGATTGTTGAGTATGCCGTTCAGCGACGGCAGGCCGGCATGGGTTTGTTAGCGTCGGCACTGGAAGCGTCCCGGTTGCGGCTTCGCCCAATTTTGATGACGTCGTTTGCCTTTATCGTTGGGCTTATCCCGCTGATGAGTGCCACGGGCGCATCGGCCAAAGGAAATCACTCCATCAGTATCGGTACGGCGGGCGGAATGCTGACCGGCGTACTGCTGGGCTTGTTTATCATTCCCGTCCTGTTTGTCATTTTTCAGGGAATTCAGGAGAAAATCAGTCGGCCAAAAACGGCCGAAGAACGCAGGGCACTGGCTGAAGAAGCCTTTGCCGATGCACCACTAAATCGTAATTAATCATGCTGCGAACGTTTTTTTCATCGTATCGCGTTACGCTTACTTTTTTTGCCGTTACGTTTATTTTTTCGGGTTGTAAAGTTGGCCAGAATTACCAGCGACCGGCCACGCAGCTACCCGAACAGTACGGTCAGCAAACACAGGCTGATACGTTCAGTGTCGCCAAAATTCCCTGGCGGCAGTTTTTCCGGGATGCTGAACTGCAGAATCTTATTGGAAGCGCACTGACAAACAATTTTGATTTGCAGGTAGCCCTCAAACGAATTGAGGAAAATCAGGCGTATGTCCGTCAGACGCGTTTCGCGCTGCTCCCCGCCGTGAATGCGCAGATTGCTGCCTCTACGGTGACACCCTCGCGCAATAGCCTGAACGGGTTAAGCCTGGAAAATTTTATTGGGACGCGGCATCTGGAGGATTACTCCGCAAACGTGAGTTTTACCTGGGAAGCGGATATCTGGGGACGTATCCGACGGCAGAACGAAGCGACGATTGCTACGTTTCTGCAAACCCAGGAAGCCGCCAAAGCGGTTCGGACGAATCTGGTAGCTAACGTAGCAACCGGTTATTTTAACGTGCTGCTGCTGGATGCCCAACTGGACGTAGCGAAACGTAATCTGGCACTTGGCGATACGATTGTGCGGCTTGTGCGGTTTCAGAAGCAATCGGGCGACGTAACGGAACTGGCTGTACAGCAGGCCGAAGCGCAACGGCAAACGGCCGATCTGCTACGTTCGCAACTGGAGCAAGCACTGATCATTGAACAGAATGGCCTTCGTCAACTACTGGGCGACTGGCCGGGAACCGTAGCGCGGGGGAATAGGCTGACGACCTACCCAATGGCTGATACGTTGCTGGCGGGTGTACCGGCCCAGTTGCTCGGTAATCGTCCCGACGTGCGGGCTAGTGAACTGGGGCTGGTAGCGGCCAATGCCCGAACTGGAGCAGCTCAGGCGAGTCTGTACCCGGCGCTGACAATTACGGGTGCGGGTGGTCTGAACTCGTTTCAGGCAGGAAACTGGTTTGCGCTCCCTAATTCCCTGTTTTATAATCTGGCGACGGGTCTGACGCAGCCCATTTTTCAGCGTCGTCAGCTCAGAACCCAACTTGAGGTGGCTCAAATTCAACGGGATGCTGCTCTGATTCAGTTCCGCCAAAGTTTGAATACAGCCGTTACGGAAGTAGCGAATGCGCTGGCACGTAACGAAAAATTACAGGAGCAGGAACGCGTGGCAATGGTGCGTGTGCAAACCTTGCAGGGCGCTATAAACAACGCCAAGCTGCTGTTTAAAAGCGGGATGGCTACGTACTTGGAAGTGATTACGGCGCAGGCGAATGCGCTCCAGGCCGAACTGACACTGGCCGATATCAAACGCCAGCGACTTGGTGCCATGGTTGAGGTCTATCGCTCGTTAGGGGGCGGTTGGTATTAGTCGTTACAGTGCTAGAGTTTTCTGCTAAATAGCTAATTATTAAGTTTTTATGTTGATTGGTAAGCGTATGAAATCGTATTGATTTCAAATGCGGCAGACGTAGCCGTCCTAATGTTTTAGTGGGTAGAAATTCAGGACTGTTGAGGCTACTACACTCGGTTTTGCGTTATTAGGTAAAGGAGGTGTTACAACCAGATAGCCTGTATTCGGGTTGTTTAGATAAGCCAACTCTTTTACGACTGCATGTCAGGAAAAAACTTTTTCACGCAAATTCTGCTCATCGTCTTTGTACTGGTTGCGCCTGTTGTAGCTATAGCGCAGGATACAACCACGGTTCAACTTAAGTCTTCGGGGCAAACCATTCCCGATACGTTACTTTTTAAAATTCAGAAAGCACAGTCCGTTATTACCGAAATCAAGGCGGCTAACAAAAAAAGTTACGGCATCACCCGAATCCGGGCGGGACTGGCTGAGATTAAACGGAATGTAGCGCCCGTTTCCGTTGATGTGCAGACGAACAAAAACACAATTGATGCGAAAAATCTGG
>NZ_JBMDWV010000193.1:0-28264 GCF_048594605.1 Spirosoma sp. | reverse complement strand
TATTGTTCATCCATTCTCCATTTACAAAGATAGAACAAAAGAAGGAGGTAGGTAGGTTTGTCTTCGGTGTCAACTTTTCGACCTACCTTTGCGTTCTCGTTCTAGAGGATTTTATATTTTCATTCTACATTATTCATTCATAGGTAATGGCTTCACAGTACGATGTTATCGTTGTGGGTAGCGGGCCGGGCGGCTACGTAGCTGCTATCCGGGCGTCGCAGTTAGGTTTGAAAACCGCCGTAGTTGAGCGCGAAAGTCTCGGCGGCATTTGTCTGAACTGGGGCTGTATCCCAACCAAAGCTCTGCTAAAATCGGCACAGGTTTTTGAATATATCAAGCATTCGGCCGACTACGGTATCACTATTTCGGGAGAGTCGAAAGCTGACTTCAGTGCTGTTATCAAGCGAAGCCGGGGCGTTGCCGAAAGCATGAGCAAGGGCGTACAGTTTCTGATGAAGAAGAATAAAATCGATGTCATTTATGGGAACGGTAAGCTGAAGCCAGGTAAAAAAATCGACGTAACGGCCGCTGATGGTAAAGTGACCGAATATGAAGCCAAGCACATCATTATTGCCACAGGAGGCCGCGCTCGCCAATTGCCTAGTGTACCCATCGATGGTAACAAAGTAATTGAATACCGCAAGGCGATGTCGCTCGAAAAGCGCCCTGATTCGCTACTGGTTATTGGTTCTGGTGCCATCGGCGTTGAGTTTGCTTATGTATATGCCAGCATGGGCACTAAAGTAACGATTGTAGAGTTTCTGCCGAACGTAGTGCCGGTTGAGGATGAAGACATCTCGAAAGAACTAGCCAAGCAGTACAAGAAAATCGGTGTTGACATTTATACCAAGTCGGAGGTCACGAAAGTTGATACGTCGGGCAAGGGTTGCAAGGTGTTTGTAAAAACACCCGATGGCGAAAAAACCTTCGATGTTGATGTAGTGCTATCTGCTGCCGGTGTAGTGGCGAATATCGAAAACATCGGACTGGAAGAAACGGGTATAACTGTAGATCGCGGCAAAATCGTTTCGGACGACTATTACCGTACCAACGTTGATGGCTATTATGCTATTGGCGACTGCACAAAAGGCCAGGCTCTTGCACACGTAGCATCTGCTGAAGCAATTATTTGTGTGGAGAAAATCGCTGGATTACCTCACGTAGAACCATTGAATTATAACAACATTCCGGGTTGTACGTACTGTACGCCTGAAATTGCGTCGGTTGGCTATACAGAGAAAGCGGCTCGTGAAGCTGGTTATGAACTGAAAGTCGGCAAATTCCCCTTCTCAGCGTCGGGTAAAGCAAAAGCTGCCGGATCACCGGAAGGATTCGTTAAAGTTATTTTTGACGCTAAATATGGTGAGTTTCTGGGAGCGCACTTTATCGGTAACAACGTAACAGAGATGATCGCCGAAGTGGTAGCAGCTCGTAAGCTGGAGACAACCGGCGAAGAAATTCTGAAGGCAGTTCACCCGCACCCGACCATGTCAGAGGCTATTAAAGATGCAACTGAAGCCGCTTACGGAGAAGCAATTCACTTGTAGTGATTAGAAATGATTAATGGGCGAAATAGGACGATAACGTATCAAGATTGTCCTACTTCGCCCATTAGTTATTTATTAATCAGGTTATTACTTCAGTATTTTCCAACGCATCAGACCCAACTTTGTGAGCATATAGAGCACCGAAGTACGTAGTACACCAAGGCCGTAAATGGAGCTGCGTTTGAAATTAATGGAAGATGCTTCGTCAAAATACTTGGTCGGGCAGGTTACTTCGCCAATTTCGAAACCCTTATAGAAAATCTGGGCAATCATTTCATTATCGAAAATGAAATCGTCGGAGTTGTGCGTGAAGTCCAGACTGCGTAGTACTTCTCCCGAAAAAGCGCGGTAACCTGTGTGATATTCAGAGAGTTTTTGATTCATCAGCAAGTTCTGCGTAAACGTCAAAAACCGGTTAGCTATATATTTGTACATGGGCATCCCGCCTTTCAATGCGCCTTTTCCCAGAATACGGGAAGCAAACACAACAGGATAAAGGTTATTGCCAATGATACTGACCATAGCAGGTACAAGCAAGGGAGTGTACTGGTAGTCGGGGTGAACCATCACAACAATATCTCCACCTAGTTCAAGAGCCTTCGCATAACACGTTTTCTGATTGCCGCCATACCCTTTATTTTTATCATGACGAATTACGTGCCTAATGCCCAGTTGTCGAGCTACTTCAACCGTATTATCCGGACTCGCATCATCCACAAGAATAACTTCATCAACTAAATCGAGCGGAATTTCACGGTAAGTACGTTCCAGAGTCAGTGCTGCCCGGTAGGCTGGCATCACTACAATTACTTTTTTATTATTGAACATGAGGGCAAAATTAAAGAGCCCGGTGATACTATACCAATAATTTTAGCAAGCGTTACAGTTTCCATAGACATATTGGCCGTAGATTTGTTCTTTAATGGGCTATGTTTACCCAATCTTGGCCTTAAGAGGCTGTTTATTTAGCAATTATGTTTTCAAGCGAAACTGTTTTTTTTAGCGCCTTTGCTGCTTTCGTTCTTCTTGTAATGACAGTGGACCTTGGCGTTTTCTCCAGCAAGAAAAGTCACATTGTTCATTTCCGGGAAGCGGCAATCTGGAGTGCTGTTTGGGTTACTTTATCTATCATTTTTTACTTTTTTTTACAAAATTACGGCTATCTCGTACACGGCATCACTACGTTTGACCGTCTGAAAGAAGTCCGCGACCTGTACGCCGAGCATGTTGATATTAATCCCGCCGATTTCTCGGGTAGTTTATCCCGTTTTCAGGCGAACATGGCTTTAGAATACATAACGGGGTATTTGGTTGAGTACTCACTGTCGGCTGATAATATTTTCGTCTTCATCCTGATTTTTAGCTCATTTGGTGTTCAGGAGCGGTATTATAAAAAGATTTTGGTATGGGGGATTCTGGGCGCCATCATTCTTCGATTTGTTTTTATTTTTCTGGGTTCAGCCCTGATTCAGCGCTTCGAGTGGATTATGTATTTGTTTGGAGCTTTTCTGGTCTACACAGGAATTCAGCTCTTCTTCCAGAAAGATGAAGACGAAAAAATAGAACCCTCCAGCCATCCTGTCGTTCGCTTTGCCAGTAAATACCTCAATGTATATCATCGTAACGTAACAGATAATTTCTTCGTACGCCGAAAATCGGATCGAAAACTATTCGTAACTCCTTTATTTCTGATCGTCATTGTTGTAGCGTTTACCGATTTAGTCTTCGCTGTAGATTCAATCCCGGCAATTTTCTCGATTACGAAAGACCCGTATATCGTTTTCTTCTCCAATGTTTTTGCTATTATGGGGCTACGTTCAATGTTTTTCTTCCTCTCCAGTATTATGAGTCAGTTCCGATTCTTGAAGGTTGGCCTGGCTGTTTTGCTGACGTTTATCGGAGGGAAAATGCTGGCCGAGCACTGGTTGGCTGAACAGGGCTTTAAACCTGTTTATTCACTTTACATCATTATCGCTATCCTAAGTATTAGTGTGTTGGCTTCCTGGCTTATACCAGAAAAAAAAGAGGCATAAGTAGATTAATTTAGACGTAGAATCGACCCCCGCATAGGTTTGTTGCCTATGCGGGGTTTTGTATTTATGGTTATTAAATAACTATAACAGCTTTCTCTATAAATTTTCCTAGACAAGATGGGTTCATAATTACTATCCCTATAATTTTGATATTAATAATTAGTCTAAATAACAATGATATCAAATAGATATACTTACTGGAGATACTTAGCGATTACGGCAATACTGTTCGGATTGTTGATGAACATCAATACCTACGCCCAGGCACCGGGCGGAACGATTACCGGAAGGGTTCTGACCAATGCACAACCGTTGGCTAATGTTACTGTACGTTTAAGTAATACGCGCTTAGGGACGATTTCCAACGAACAGGGTGAATTCACGATTATCAACGTACCGGCTGGTACGCACACAGTTGTCGTTAGCCGTGTAGGATATGCCCGTGTGCGGCAGGCTGTGACTGTAGCAGCCAATGAGACAACTCGGTTAGCCGATCTTACTTTACTGGAAACCAGCGAGGCTCTTCAGGAAGTCACGGTAGAAGGCAAAAACTCGTACAAAACCGATATCCCATCGAACAGCCTGCGTATCAAAACGCCACTGATTGAGCTACCGCAGAACGTTCAGGTCGTTAATCGTCAACTCATTGCTGATCAGCAGATTTTTGATATGCTGGAAGGCGTATCACGTAATGTAAGTGGCGTCACTCGCCAGGAACACTGGGACAATTACTCCCGGTTAAATATGCGCGGTTCACGTGTTTCGCCATTCCGTAACGGGATGAACGTAACGTCAACATGGGGACCGCTCACCGAAGATATGTCAATGGTGGAACGTATCGAGTTTGTGAAAGGGCCAGCCGGCTTTATGATGGCCAATGGGGAGCCCAGTGGCTTTTATAACATCGTAACCAAGAAACCGACGGGCATTACGAAAGGGGAGTTTTCAATGTCGACAGGCAGTTTTGATACATATCGGGCTACGCTTGATCTGGATGGGAAACTTAACCAGGACGGTAGCTTATTATATCGCCTGAACGTAATGGGGCAATCCAAAGGATCGTTCCGTGACTTTGAGTACAATAATCGATACACCATTGCGCCGGTGCTTAAATACAAACTGAGCGAACAAACATCCATCACGGCAGAGTATACCTATCAATACTCGCAAATGTCGCCAATGGGCTCTGCTTACGTTTTTGCGGCAAATGGCTTAGCTGTTTTCCCACGTAACGTTTCGCTAACCTCCGCAAACCTTGATCCGACAAATATTCATGATCATAGCTCTTTTCTGATTCTGGAACACCAACTCAGCCCAAACTGGAAATTGACAGGCCAATTGGCTTACTTCAACTATTCGCAGGTTGGTAGTTCGCTTTGGGCGGATTCGGCCCATGTTAATGGCGATATCTATCGCAATACAAGCATCTGGGACGCTGCTAACGAAGGAAAATTTGCACAGATATTCGTGAATGGAGACGTAACGACCGGTCCTGTTGCACATCGCATCCTGGCAGGTCTGGACTTGGGTAGCAAAAAATACGTTGCTGACTGGGGACAATCGTTCGCACTCTATGATGGCAACTTTGTATTTAATGGATACAATCCGAATTACTATCTACCAGCCAATCTTCTACCCCGATTCGATCGATCGGTAAGCTTACGAAATCGCGCAGGCGCCAACGTAATGAGTCAGTCCTATAGCGGTATTTACGTACAGGATGAGTTACGTTTCTGGCAGAATAGAATTCGACTGACGTTAGCCGGTCGTATTACGTCCACTCGTGATAGTCAATACGGCGCAGGAACAAACGAAACGAAATTTACCCCACGGGTAGGCGTTAGCGCTTCATTGAACAAGCAGACTTCTGTGTATGCATTATATGATCAGGCATTTGTACCGCAATCGGGTACCGACCGGTTGGGCAATGCATTTAAACCGATTACAGGTAACAATACGGAAATTGGTTTAAAGAAAGACTGGGCCGATGGCCGTTGGAATTCAACCATCTCGGCTTATCAGATTACGAAGAATAACGTACTGACAAGCGATCCAACTAATCCTAACTTCTCGATTCAGTTGGGCCAAACCCAAACCAGTGGCGTTGAATTCGACGTACGGGGCGAGGTCGTACCAGGTTTGAATCTGGTAGCAAACTATGCATATACGGATTCTAAAATTACGAAAGATACGCGCTCTGAAAACGTAGGGCTACCTGTTCCTGGCTACAGCAAGCATGTTACAAACGCCTGGTTGTCTTATCGTGCACGTCGGGGCGCGGTTCAGGGGCTTGGTATTTCACTTGGTTACCAGTGGCAGCTCGATCGTTATGGCTGGTTTTCGGAGGCAGTTGATAAAAACCCAACCATGCCCAATACATTCCGGCTCGATGGTGCTATATCCTGGCAAAACGCTCGTTTCAACGTAGCACTGAATGTAAACAATATTCTGGATGCTTATCTCTATTCTGGCGCTTATTACTCATGGAGTAAAGCTTATTACTGGCAGGTTGAAGCTCCGCGTAATTTCCGCTTAAGCCTGGGATATAGATTTTAACAACTAGATAGGCCGACGATGACGGTAAAAAAACTAATTGGAAAAATTCACCTTTGGCTCGGACTTTCGTCCGGGCTATTGGTGTTTATAGTAGCTACCACAGGTTGCATTCTGGCATTTGAGCAGGAAATTAAAGGTGTTCTTCGCCCCTATCAGTTTACAGAACCTGTGCCTAATGGTACCTTTCTACCTCCATCGCGCCTGAAAGCTATCGCAGAAAATAAAATTAAGGGTAAACCGGCCAAAGCCGTGATTTACAATGGAATTGGACGTAGCGCCATTGTTCCTTTCTACGGTGCCGCTCCCGATTATTACTATCAGGTCTATCTTAATCCGTATTCAGGAGAGGTACTGAAAATTCAGGATGAAGAAACCGACTTTTTTCACTTCATTCTGCATGGTCATTATTACTTGTGGCTGCCAGAGTCAATTGGTCAGCCGGTAGTCGCATATGGTACGTTGATTTTTACCCTTCTGTTAATCACGGGGTTAGTGCTATGGTGGCCTAAAAACCTGAATAAGACAAATCGCAACAAGAGCTTTTCTATCAAATGGAAAGCGCAGTGGCGTCGGGTTAATTATGACCTGCATAACGTACCGGGTTTCTATGCATTAGTGCTGTCCCTTATTCTGGCTTTGACGGGTTTAGTATTTGGTATTCAATGGTTTGCTGATTCGGTTTATTGGGCAACTACAGGCGGGAAAACGGTCCCTCCATTTCAGCAATCTCTTTCCGACACGACCGCTGCCCGGCGGTTCAGTTCGCCAATTGATGTAATCTGGCAGCAGCTATCGAAGGATAAACCCGAAACGGCGGGAATCTATATTTCCTGCCCTGAAAAAGCATCAGAGACCTTTTTTACATTCATAAATTACAAGCCGGGGACGTATCATAAGCTGGATTATTACACATTCGATCAGCATACGCTGAAATTAATTAAAGACAAAGGGCCTTACTCAGGACCTTATGCTACCGCGGGTTTTGGCGACAAACTCCGGCGTATGAACTACGATATTCACACAGGCGCGATTTTGAGTCTGCCCGGAAAAATTTTGGCTTTTTGCGCTAGTTTAGTTTGCGCTAGTTTGCCCGTAACTGGGTTTCTAATTTGGTGGGGGCGCCGGAAGAAAAAATCGAAAAAAGAAAAATCATATTTACGGCCGTCCGTTCCTAGAAAGAATACGTATCGCCCCGTAAGTAGGGTCAGCTGAATGATTTACTGGATGTACAGGATTTTTTACCTTGCGTAACGTTATTATCCTGTTAATCTTTTAAATCCTGCGAAGTCAGGTTCTGACATTGTGAAAATTCCGGCCCAATCTGTTCTTAAAACTTTCCGTCGACGTTTAACCAATCTTAGCAGTCGGAATCGCTCTCTGTTATTAACCAGCTTACCTTCAGGGCAATTTCTGGATCTACACGAAACGGATTTTTTACTCAATAAGCCATCGTTTAGCATTATTGCTGATCTGATCAGCCGCAAAGCATCCATTACGCTTTGCGAAGTGCTCGACCCTCGGCAGGAACGTAGCAATGAAGTTAGCCGAAAGCTTAAACGTATCAACCGTACCACCCGGTTTATTGAAGAAGAACGGGGTACCGAAGATTTGTATGTTGGCTGGCCGTTTGTGAAAGGCAAGTTTCTTGATGAAACGGTTATTCATGGACCACTTTTGTTTTTTCCTGTACAAATTGAACTCCAGGGGAAGTTCTGGAAACTCACGCGTCGGGGCGATGGACTGGCTTTTCTAAATCCAACACTGGCGTTGGCTTATGGGCAATTCAATCAGGTTAAGGTTACGGACGAAGTAGTTGAAAAATCATTGGATGAGTTTGATCGTGACCCGCTTGTGTTTCGAACTCAATTGTATGAATGGATCAAAAAAACTCCCCTGGAAATTAATTTCAATCAGGATTTATTTACAGATAAGCTTCAGTTTTTCAACAAACAGACGGCAAAAGATCTTGCTCAGCTCGAACGTACTGGTGAGCTAAAATTGTTCTCTGAAGCTGTATTAGGTATTTTCCCACAGGCAGGTTCGTTTTTAGTGCCCGACTACGACCAGCTTTTGGCTGAGGGTGGAGATACGGAAATACTGGATGATGAGCAGTATGCACCTGCCGACTTGCCCCCCCTAATCTCTTCATTTCGGCCCCTGCCCGAAAAATTCATTCATACACCTCTGCCAATGGATGCCTCGCAGGAGGCTGCTCTGCGAGCTGTAAAGGCCGGGCAATCGTTAGTAGTTCAGGGACCGCCCGGGACGGGTAAATCGCAGCTTATTGCCAATCTTATGGCCGACGCGGCCGCGTCGGGAAAGCGTATCCTGCTGGTTTGTCAGAAACGAGCGGCACTTGACGTTGTACAACAGCGGCTCGAGCAAGTTGGTATGACTTCCTTTTTGGCAATGGTCCACGATTTTCAGGACGACAGATCTGCATTGTATTCGCAAATTGCTGATCAGATAAGCCAGGTTGATACGTATCGTCAGCAAAATAACAGCCTGAATGCTGTTCTGCTTGAGCGAGATTTCGACCTTGAAAGTCGGCGTATCGACGAAATACTCGCGGAGCTACAAGCTTTTAAACAAGCCCTTTTCGATACGACCGAATGTGGAGTTTCGGTCAAAGAATTGTACCTGACCAGTGATTTAGAAGAGTATGTACTTTCACTGGATGATGTTTATTCACAATTCCACGTGGCTAATGTGGATAACTTTGTGCGACGCCTTACGGATTACGCTGCTTATCAGCATCGTTTAGGTATAACCCATCCCTGGGCAGAACGTAACAGCTTCGCTTCATTTACAAATACAGATTTAGCAAAAGCTGATCAGGCTATTTCTCAGTGGGCAGCGTTACGAAATTCGACTAACGAGCAAACCGCCGATTTAGTGAAAAAATCGCTCTCGCTGGAGGAGTTGGCCGAATGGCAATCGCATGATTGGGAACTGACCGCGCTGCTTAACTTGCTGGACTCTTCGGATGCTACGTTAATTTGGGCGGTCGTAGAGCAGTTCCGTAAAGAAATCAATCATCCAGCTTTACAGATTGACGAAGCTCGGTTTGAACAAATTGCCAGCACATGGGATGCTACGTTAGCAACACCCGGACCTGAATTATCTCTGCCAACCACTGAGCTGCGCGCTTTTCGGACGTTGTTAGAAGAAGCGCTGACAGCCCGTTCTTCATGGATAAGCTGGAAGTGGTGGCAGCTGACAAACGCTGGAAAAGATCAGTTACAAACCGTCATTTCAGCTAACAACCTCACTTCTACAGAATCGAATCTGCGGCAATTAACGGATAAAGTTGAGAAACGAATTCGTCTTGAAGCGATCCGCCATGAGGCTAACACGTTAATGACGGGTTGTTCGCTTCCTGTAACGCCAGACGGTCTGAGAATGTTACGTCGGGCACGGCATATCGCCGAGCAACTAAGTGACATTAAGCCATTGCAGCAATTGCCAGAATCATGCTGGCAAACCCTGGATCGATTTATCAAAACAGCAGAGTCTTTATTGGCTCTTTCTGCTAATGTAGTACAGCAGCAGAACCGAGTTCACGCTTATCTTACCACCAATCAACTGAGCGATAGTTGGAGTGATGATTCTGTAGTGGCCAGATTTCGTCAGGCACTCCGGCAGGATTTTGATTTAATGCTCGAAGCAGATCGATTGTATGAGTGTTTCTCTGAGACCGAAAAATTAGTTGCTCAGCGATTAAAAAGTCAGGAGCCTGACAATTGGGTCAATATATTTCAAAATAGCCTGCGTCGTGTCTGGCTTGACCATATCGAAGCGCTGCATACTGAGCTACGTAGTGTATCATCGCTTAAGATGGTTCAATGGGAACAAGCCTTACAAGCGAGCATTTTGCGGAAGCAGGAACTCAGTCGTGATATTTTGCTGGTCAAATTGCGCGAACAGACCTATCGGAATCTGACTCTTAACCGTTTGAACAACGTAGTAACATATCGTGATTTACAACATCAGACTACGAAGAAACGGAATATATGGCCGATTCGAAAGTTGATGGAATCATTCGCAGATGAAGTATTTAAGTTGGTTCCTTGCTGGCTTGCTTCTCCAGAATCAGTATCGGCTATGTTTCCGCTACGTAGCGATTTGTTTGATTTGATCATTTTTGATGAAGCATCTCAGTGTTTTGCTGAAAGCGGTATTCCTGCGATAGTTCGGAGCAGACAGGTGGTTGTAACGGGCGACAATCAGCAATTACGCCCGAGCGATCTTTACCGGACTCGTTTAGATGAAAGTGACCAGGATGAGGAACCTGCCATCGCTCTCGAAGTGGAGTCTTTGCTTGAATTAGCTGCGCAACAATTGCCACAAATAGCGCTGACAGAGCATTACCGCAGCCGATCTCTCGATCTAATTACTTTTTCAAACGAACATTTTTACCAGAATAAGCTCTCGTTGCTTCCTGAATTTGATGTTGCAAATCGGCGAGAACCTGCCATCCGATACATTAACGTGAAAGGCGTCTGGCAGCGCAATACGAACCCTATTGAAGCGGAAGCTGTAATTCAACTTCTTGAGCAAATTAAGGTAGAATTACCCGGACGTTCCATTGGCATTGTTACGTTCAATTATCCGCAACAACAGCTTATTCAGGATATGCTGGAAGCTGTTTCAGGAGGAGAAAATGAATCCAGCGAAAAAGAAAATAATCTTCCAATAGGCTTATTTGTGAAGAATATTGAAAATGTTCAGGGCGATGAACGCGACGTAATTATTTTCTCTATGGGTTACGCCCCGGATGAGCGTGGCAAGCTTTCTATGCAGTTTGGAAGTTTGAACGCCCGTGGTGGCGAAAATCGATTAAACGTCGCTGTTACGCGGGCGAGAGAACGTATATACGTAGTTACTAGTTTATGGCCTGAACAATTAACAGTTGCCGATACTGCAAACCAGGGACCGAGGCTATTAAAAGCTTATTTAGGGTATGCGCTGGATGTGGCCAGGGAGCAATTCCGTCCATCCCCGCAGGCACAGCAGCTACTATCATCTGAATCATTACTAAAAAATAAGCTACAGCTTCAACATACTAATTGGCAGGCCGAACTTCCTTTTGCTGACTTGACGATTAAAAATGGAGAAGAGTATCAGTCACTTATTCTTACAGACGATGATGCTTATTTTCAACAAACCGTTAAACAAGCTCATGCTTATCTTCCCATCGCTTTGCAAGCCAGGAAATGGCCATTTCGTCGTATTTGGAGCCGGGAGTTTTGGCGAAAAGTCGAGTAAAAAAGTTTTACTATCTACTAAACAGAAAAGCCTGAGAATCTCAGGCTTTTCTGTTATTCGTTCATCATGTTTACAAACTGATCAAATAAGTAGCGAGAATCATGTGGCCCAGGTGAAGACTCTGGGTGATATTGTACCGAGAACGCTGGTTTGTCTTTGCGACGTATCCCTTCAATAGTCTTATCGTTAAGATTGATATGCGTCAATTCAACATTAGCGTGATCCATAACTTCGTCCGCCTTCACCGCAAAACCGTGGTTTTGTGAAGTCACTTCACAATGGCCGGTAATCAAATTTTTGACTGGGTGGTTTAAGCCTCGATGCCCATTATGCATTTTATACGTTGAAATACCACTGGCTAACGAAAGAATCTGATGCCCCAGACAGATACCAAACAAAGGTTTTTCTGTTTCTAAAGCCTGTTTAACCGTCTCAACTGCGTACGGCATAGCAGCCGGGTCTCCAGGACCATTGGCAATAAAGTAACCTGTGGGTTTCCATGACGCCAATTCATCGTGAGATGTTCTTGCTGGAAACACCTTACAAAAGACACCACGTTCGTTAAAGTTGCTAATAATGCTACGTTTAACACCTAAGTCCAACACGGCTACGCGAAGTTTGGCTTCCGGATCGCCTTCCTCATAGGCTACTTGAGTGCAAACTTCTGACGATAGCTCCAGCCCAGCCATATCAGGAACTTTCTGCAATTCAGCCAACAAAACAGCAGGATCGAGTATTTCAGATGAAATAATACAATTCATTACACCTTTCGAGCGGATGTAACGTACCAGTTGACGTGTATCAACTCCGTGAATACCAACAATGTTTGCTCGCTCAAAATATTCTTGTAAAGAACCGTCGGCTGTGTAACGTGAGTGGATATTAGAGAAAAAGTTACAGACCATTCCACGAATTTTTACTCCGCTCGACTCCTGTTCGGCATTGTTCAGCACTCCGTAATTTCCGATATGCGACGTAGTGTTGATAATGACTTGACCATAGTAGGAAGGATCTGTATAGATTTCCTGGTAACCTGTCATACCAGTGTTGAAGCAGATCTCACCGCCAGCCGTTCCAATTTTACCGAGTGCTAATCCTCGATATACTGTTCCATCCTGTAATACTAATAATGCCTCAGGTTGCTGCATATTTTTCATCTGTACTTTTTAGGCTTGATAGACTAAAAAAAAGGGCTAACCAGTAAGGTTAACCCATTTCAATATGATTGATTATTGATCACTCCGTTATTCTTCTTTACCACCTTTTAAACGATCCTGCAACTCGCTCAGTTCATCCCACTTACCATCGCGAGCTAACGCTGCCTGTTCATTCCAGGTTGTGGCATCATGGACGTTAAAGCGTGGGCCTGCATCAGTCAAAACTTGCTGGATAGTTTCGTCCTGTGCTTCAGCCAACTGTGCAAAGGTAATAATGCCTGCATTATTCAACAACTCAGCAATTTTCGGGCCAATACCTTCAATCTTAGTTAAATCGTCACCAGAAGTAGTGGTAGCAGCTGGTGCTTCTTCTGCTGGAGTGGCCTCCGTAGAAGTGGCCGTTGCAGCAGATGCTTCAGTTGTAGCGGCCTGACGCGAACCACCGCGACGGCTGCGACGGGTTTTGGTTGTAGTTGCCGCTTTTTCAGCAACCGCTGCAATCAATAATTCGTTGAAATCAACAAGTTCAATTAAGCAGGTCTCGGCATTGTCGCCTAACCGATTACCTAACTTGATAATACGTGTATAACCACCCGGACGGCTCGCTATTTTATCAGCTACGGCGCCGAATAATTCTTTTATGGTTTCTTTGTTGTGAAGTGTCTGAAACACAACACGACGATTTTGATACGTATCATCCTTCGCCCGCGTTAGTATAGGCTCTACGAATTTGCGAAGTTCTTTCGCTTTCGCAACCGTTGTCTCAACACGCTTATGCATAATAAGCGACGTTGCCAGGTTCTGAAGCAACGCTTCGCGGTGCGAGTGTGTCCGACCCAGATGGTTATCTTTTTTACCGTGTCTCATTGTCTTTTGGCACAGGATTTGGAGTATGAAACTTCTGCCTAATGATTAGCCTAGGTTCTATACTCGTATACCCTAAAATCTTAATCTTCGTCTAATCTGTATTTAGAGACGTCCATTCCGAACGTCAGATTCTTCTCCGCAACTAATTGCTCAAGCTCCGTTAATGACTTTTTACCAAAATTGCGGAACTTCATCATGTCCGAAATCTCTAACCGAACGAGATCACCCAATGTCCGAACGTCAGCTGACTTAAGGCAGTTATAAGCTCGTACTGACAAATCCAAGTCAGCCAATGAGGTCTTCAGAAGTTTACGCATATGCAATACCTCTTCATCAACAACATTTTCTTCTTCAGGTTTAGTTGTCTCGAAGGTCATAGTCTGATCCGAGAACAGCATAAAGTGCTGAATCAAAATATGAGCAGCGCCTTTCAAGGCTTCTTCAGGATGAATAGAGCCATCTGTTTCGATATCTAACAGCAAACGCTCATAGTCCGTTTTCTGCTCAACCCGAGTGTTCTCAACACTATATTTCACGTTTTTAATCGGCGTGTAAATAGCGTCGATAGGAATGTGACCGAAGGGAAGATCGTTAGCACGAGGTTCGTCAGCTGGAACGTATCCACGACCTTTCTCTACAAAAATCTCCATTTCTAAATCCCGTGTATCGTCAATGTGACAGATTTCCAACTCAGGGTTTAGCACTTCAAATGATGGAGAGAATTTAGATATATCCCCGGCCTTCAGGACGGATTGCTTTTTGATATTAACAGTAATCTTATTGTCAACCATGTCCGAAATTTTCTTAAACCGAACCATTTTTAGATTCAGAATAATTTCGGTCACGTCTTCAACAACGCCCTCGATTGAAGAAAACTCGTGTAAGACACCAGGAAATTTTACGCTCGTAATGGCGTATCCCTCAAGTGACGACAACAGGATGCGACGTAGCGCATTGCCTATAGTTACACCATAGCCTTTTTCAAGGGGTTTAAATTCAAACGCACCGTGGAAGTCGTCAGCTTTCTCCACTACGACTTTGTCGGGCATTTGGAACGCTAATATGGACATACGTTTCGTATTTTACAGCAGTTCTCTGCCTTGGCGTGAAGACTGAATTTTTTACGGTCTCAGTGATTCAATTAGAGTTTTTAGTCTACTGGACAACTCTCAATCGAAAACTAAATAACCCAAACCGTAACTTTATTTATAAAAATCCAGCAGAACCCAAAAATGAGTTCTGCCAGTAGCTTATTTCGAATACAATTCGACAATAGCCTGCTCGTTGAAGTTTTCCGGAATTTGGTCGCGTTCAGGGTAGCTGATAAACTTACCTGTTAGCTGTTGTGAATCCCACTCAACCCAATTGTAACGCTTAGTATTACGAGCTGCTAGGCTTGTCGTAATAGCTTCCAACGATTTTGACTTCTCACGAACACCTATCAGTTGTCCTGGTTTCAATGAATAAGATGGAATATTTACAACTTCACCGTCAACCACAATATGTTTGTGAGATACTAATTGGCGAGCCGCCCGGCGTGACGAAGCAATGCCTAAACGGTATATGGTATTATCTAGGCGCGCTTCACATAATCTAAGCAGATTTTCACCCGTAATACCTTCACGAACTTGTGCACGGTGAAACAAGGCACGGAATTGGCGTTCCAAAATTCCGTAAGTATACTTCACCTTTTGTTTCTCTGTTAATTGGAGTGCATATTCGGACTGTTTCCGTTTGCGCCCCCGGCCGTGCATTCCCGGTCCGTAATTTTTTTTCTGAAGCGCTTTGCTCGGTCCCATAACAGGCTCACCGAACTTACGCGAGATTTTGGCTTTTGGCCCTGTGTAACGTGCCATTCTATAATGAATGAATAAGTGTGAAACATTGGTCAGACACAACTAAATGTCGCCTGACCCTATTCATGTCATCCGTAATTATACGCGACGACGTTTTGGCGGCCGGCAACCATTGTGCGGCAGTGGAGTAATATCGCGGATTGTGGTAACCTCGATACCCGAGTTTTGGATAGTACGAATTGCCGACTCACGGCCAGACCCCGGACCTTTCACAAACACTTCCGCTTTACGCATACCCAAATCGTGTGCTACTGTGGCACAGTTTTGGGCGGCCGTCTGAGCAGCGTAAGGGGTATTTTTCTTTGAGCCGCGAAAGCCCATTTTACCAGCTGATGCCCAAGAAATAACTTGGCCATTCATATTGGTAATTGAGATAATAATATTGTTGAACGTAGCCCGGATATGAACCTGGCCAATAGGTTCGACCACTACTACCCGCTTTTTAGCTTTGTCTTTACGTTTTGCTTGAGCCATTGTTGTTAGGTAATCGTCAATTTGTTATCGTTTTTCATTACTTGCCATAAAAAAATGACCACAAATGATTCGTATAACGATGAGCGACCGATTAATTATTTCGTTACTTTTTTCTTATTAGCAACTGTCTTACGTTTGCCTTTTCGAGTGCGCGAGTTGTTTTTTGTATGTTGGCCACGAACTGGCAAACCTTTCCGGTGACGCAAACCTCTATAGCAACCGATATCCATCAAGCGTTTGATGCTTAATTGAACTTCTGAGCGCAACTGGCCTTCAACTTTATACTCGTTGGCAATTGCGTTACGTACAGCACTTGCTTCGTCATCTGACCACTCACTTGCTTTCTTGTCAACACTGATTCCAGCATCAGTAAGAATCTTCTTAGCCCGGCTGCGGCCAATGCCGTAAATGTATGTCAGCGCGATCTCACCACGCTTCTTATCTGGAATATCAACACCTGCAATACGTGCCATTCTTATCCTTGTCTTTGTTTATAACGGGGATTCTTTTTGTTGATCACGTACAGCTTCCCTTTCCGCCGGATCACTTTGCAGTCTTCACTGCGCTTCTTGATGGACGCTTTAACTTTCATGGTTTAAAAGTTTTCGCTTTTCGATTAATAAAACAGAAATCGAAAAGTCTATTATTTATACCGATACACAATTCTTGCCTTACTTAGATCATAAGGCGACATTTCTAACTTTACGCGATCTCCAGGCAGAATTTTAATGTAATTCATTCGCATCTTACCAGAGATATGAGCAATCACCTCATGCTTGTTCGCTAGTTCAACCCGAAACATCGCATTTGATAATGCCTCCAAAATCACACCATCCTGCTCAATAGAAGTCTGTTTTGCCATGTTACTTTTAAGCTGCCATCAGTTCCTGTGTTTCGACCATCAGGCTTGTATTCGCGGTGACTGCTTCAATATATTCAAAGGTCGTCAAAATTTCGGGCTTTCCTTTCCTTACTGCTACTGTGTGTTCAAAGTGTGCTGAAGGTTTACGATCAACTGTTCGAATTGTCCAGCCATCACGTTCCTGCACTACACCTTTCTTACCGAAGTTAATCATAGGCTCAATCGCTAAGATCATACCTTCCTGCAATTTGGGTCCTTGCCCACGTTTACCGTAATTTGGTACTTCCGGTGCTTCATGTAAGTCCTGTCCAACGCCATGTCCTACTAACTCACGAACAACTGAATACCCAAACTTTTCGGCATAAGTCTGAATTGCGTAGCCTATATCACCTACGCGATTTCCTTCTACCGCTTTTTCTAAACCAATGTAGAGGGATTCTTTTGTCCGACTCAACAGACGACGAACAGCAGGATTAACATCACCAACAGGATAAGTGTAAGCACTATCACTGTGGTAACCATTCAGCTTAACTCCGCAATCAATTGAGACAATATCGCCATTGCGAAGTTCGTAACGACTTGGAAATCCATGGACAACTACGTCATTAACAGAGATACAGAGCGAAGCGGGGAACTTATTATAACCCAAGAATGAAGGAGTACCACCATTATCTCTAATAAACGTTTCTGCTACCCTGTCAAGTTCCTTTGTAGGTACTCCAGGTCGTATAAGCTTCGCTATTTCTGCATGTGCTTTTCCAAGTACCTGGGCACTTTTTTTTATCAGAGCGATTTCTTCATCGCTTCTGTAAAAAATCATCTTGTCCTTTTTGTCAGAGTTGGTCATTAAGATTAAGCCGCTACGGTCTCACTTGTCCGGCCTTGCACTCGACCTGATTTCATTAGACCTTCATATCGACGCATCAGCAAATAACTTTCTACTTGCTGGAGAGTATCAAGTACTACACCAACCATGATTAACAACGACGTACCACCAAAAAATTGAGCAAAACCACTAGTCATTCCCAATAGGTTAGCGATAGCTGGCAAGATTGCTACAATAGCTAACATAATCGCACCTGGTAGAGTGATTCTATCAAGTACAGTACCTATATATTCTGATGTTTGAATTCCAGGTTTTACGCCTGGTATAAATCCACCACTACGCTTCATATCATCAGCAATCTGTGTTGGATTAACAGAAATGGCCGTATAGAAAAACGTAAAAATGATGATCAATAGTCCAAACAAGACATTGTACTGCCAAGTTGTATAACTCTGGAAAGCATTTTGGATACTAGCTGCAAAATCACTTTTCTCCGAAAAAAGCCCTGCCAAGTATGTGGGAATAAACATCAGAGCCTGCGCGAAAATAATTGGCATAACACCTGCTGCATTTAATTTAAGCGGCAGGTATTGTCGTTGCCCGCCTACAACCTTATTCCCAATAACCTGCTTAGCATACTGAATAGGGATTCGACGGACAGCTTGCGTTAATACAACGGCTCCCATTACAACGAAGTACAAGGCAACCATTTCCAACACAAATATCAATATGCCCCCTGAGCCACGTGATTGGAATTCGCCGATAATAGAGCCAGGAAGCCGCGATACGATTCCAATCATAATAATCATGGAAATACCATTGCCAATTCCTTTATCTGTAATACGCTCTCCTAACCACATACAAAAAATTGTACCTGCGGTCAGCACAAATAAGGACGAGATTGTAAAAAGGCTTCGATCAATCAATAAGGCTTCCGGCGGAATTGTCGTCCGTACATACGTAATAGCCTGCACAGCGGTTACACCAATTGTTAGAACTCGCGTAATTTGATTTAAACGCTTACGTCCTGACTCTCCTTCTTTCTGCATTTTTTGAAAGTAAGGAAGAGCTAGAGTAAGAAGCTGAATAGCAATTGATGCCGAGATATACGGCATAATTCCTAACGCAAAAATCGAAGCCTTACTAAAAGCACCGCCCAAAAAAGTATCTAATAAACCAAGCAATCCTTGCGGATTAAGATTTAATTTATTAGGATCAACGCCTGGCAGCACAATAGCTGAACCGAGACGAAACGCCGTAATAAACAGCAGCGTGTTGAGGATTCGACTCCGCAACTCGTCAATTGCAAAAATATTTTTAAACGTGGTGATGAGTCGGTTCATAAAAGTAGGTCGGTCTTGGCCGTGCTACAACTTATTTTGCTGCTTCCTGTTTCTGCTCAACGACAGGTACAATAGCCTTGCCGCCTGCCTTCTCAATAGCTTCTTTAGCACTAGCAGAAAATGCGTGCGCGTGGATTTCAACAGCAGAAGTTATTTCACCACGGCTAAGTATTTTTACAAGGTCTTTTTTACTCACTAAACCGTGTTGTAATAGTAGCTCCAGATTAACTACGGTTGCTTTTGTTTCATCAATCAAAGCCTGGATACTGTCCAGATTGAGAGGCTTGTATTCGACGCGGTTAATATTTTTAAAGCCGAATTTCGGAACACGACGCTGTAATGGCATTTGACCACCTTCGAAGTGTAACTTACGACTATAACCTGAACGCGATTGCGCTCCTTTATGACCACGTGTGGATGTTCCACCCATACCTGATCCTTGCCCACGTCCGACTCGCTTGCGCTCTCTGACGGAACCTTTTGCCGGTTTAAGGTTGCTTAAATTCATTGTCCTATGGTTTTGTCAGTAAGTGGTCATTTGCTACTGCGAACAATCGATTGTTAGAAAAACAAAGATTGATTGCTTACAATAGTAAATGACCACTTATGACTTTTGCTAAAAGAATCGCAAAGGTACTTAAATTTCTTCAATTCTTACTAAATGTTGAACCTTATTAATTGTACCCTTTAATGAGTCATTATATTCCAGTTCAACACTACGATTAATTTTGCCCAAGCCTAATGACTTGATGGCATTTTTTTGGGATAACGGCCGCTTTATAGTGCTGCTGACCTGCGTAATACGAACTCGTGCCATGTCTTTGCTGCTTTTAAATTAACCGTTAAATACTTTAGATAAACTCACCTGACGTTGGAAAGCTACTTGATGCGGTAAACGCATTTTCAATAAGGCATCAAGCGTCGCTTTTACTACGTTGTGGGGGTTAGACGAGCCTTTTGATTTAGCTAGAATGTCATGTACACCAGCTGATTCAAGCACTGCCCGCATGGCACCACCTGCAATTACACCCGTACCAGGGGCGGCTGGTTTTAAGAGCACAAAGCCGCCACTGAATTTTCCTTCCATTTCATGAGGAACAGTGCGTTTTAAGAGAGGAACTTGCACTAAATTCTTTTTAGCATCTTCCACTCCTTTGGCAATCGCATCAGTTACTTCATTGGCCTTACCCAATCCGTAACCAACGACACCGTTACCATCGCCGACGACGACAATCGCTGAGAAACTGAACCGGCGACCGCCTTTCACCACCTTCGCTACGCGGTTGATGGCTACAACCTTTTCCTTAAGGTCGGCTTCGTTAAATTTTGTCGGTCTTGCTGAATTGATGTTCATCGCTTAGAACTTAAGGCCACCCTCGCGGGCTGCATCGGCCAGTGCTTTTACTTTACCGTGATATAAGTAGCCGTTGCGGTCGAACACAACTGAGTTGATGTTCTGGGCAACTGCCTTCTCAGCCAACCGTTGGCCTACTTTTTTCGCCGTTTCGACGGTATTGCCTTCGGCTTCACTTTTTAATTCGACTGATGAAGCTGACGCTAGAGTATGACCAGCTATGTCATCAATAAGTTGCGCGTAAATCGCTTTATTAGAGCGAAATACTGACAAACGAGGGCGTTCAGATGTACCAGACACTTTTGCCCGGATGCTAAACTTTATTCGTTGTCTTCTTTCCTGTTTGTTAGTTGCCATGTTATTTGATTCCGACCAAATAGGCTTTTAATAGTTTTAGTTTGCAGGCTCGAGAATTCAATAGGTACTAAGCTGAATACCGAACACAAACAAATTTATTTTTTAGACGAAGACTTGCCAGCTTTCCGGCGAACTTGCTCACCGACAAAACGAATCCCTTTGCCTTTGTAAGGTTCAACCTTACGAAGTGAACGGATTTTTGCTGCTACGTCACCAAGAAGTTGTTTGTCAGAGCCTTCGAGATAAACTTTTGGATTCTGACCTTTTTCTGTAACAGCAGTTATTTTTATTTCGCTTGGAACAGCTACGTACACATTATGTGAATAACCGAGTTGAAGTTCAAGAACGTTATTGGAAACAGACGCTTTATAGCCTACTCCAATTACTTCGAGATCAAGTTTGAATCCTTCACTTACACCCGTCACCATATTGTTGACCAAAGAACGATAAAGACCGTGTAGGGCTTTATGCCGTTTTTGTTCAGTAGGGCGGGAGACTTGGATTTGACCTTCTTCGACTGCTACCGAAATGTCCGGGTCAATCGACTGGGTCAGGGTGCCTTTAGGGCCTTTTACCGTTACAACGTTTTGTGCATCTACAGATAGCGTTACGTTGTTAGGCAGGGCAATGGGTTTCTTACCTATACGTGACATCGTTCAATTCGGATTAATATACGTAACACAATATTTCTCCACCAACGTTCAATGTCTTAGCTTCTTTATCAGTCATTACACCCTTTGAAGTCGAGATAATAGCGACACCTAAGCCATTCAGGATACGTGGTAAATTATCAGCACCACGATACTGGCGTAGTCCTGGGCGACTGATACGTTGCAAGTCAACGATAGCAGACTGCTTCGTTGTTGGATTGTACTTCAAAGCAATTTTGATAATGCCTTGGGGAGTGCTATCATCAAACTTATAGTTTTGAATGTAGCCTTTATCGTACAAAACCTTAGTGATTTCTTTTTTTATATTAGAAGCAGGAACTTCCACAATCCGGTGCTTGGCCTGGATGGCGTTTCTGACACGAGTCAGATAATCTGCTATTGGATCTGTATTCATTCTTAGCGTTGCGTTACTTGCAAACCTCTGTTTTATAGAAAGTTCGCAAAATTACGGAAACTGAATTACAAATAGAAACGGATTCTGGAATTACCAGCTCGCTTTGGTTACACCTGGAATTTTACCTGCTGATGCCATCTCACGGAAGGTTACCCGCGAAATACCGAATTTGCGCATATAGCCCCGAGGACGACCTGTCAATTTACAACGATTGTGTAAACGGACTGGTGACGCATTTTTGGGAAGCTTATCTAAACCGATATAATCACCAGCAGCTTTCAAAGCAGCCCGTTTTGCAGCATACTTGGCAACCAACGCTTCGCGTTTCCGTTCCCGTGCTTTGATTGATTCTTTTGCCATTATTTTAGCCTTTGTGTCGGTTATTATTTACCAGCTTTAGCAAATGGCATTCCCATTGCCTTTAGCAGTTCATAGCTTTCGTTATCGCTATTGGCTGTCGTCACAAAAGTGATGTCCATCCCCGAAATTCGCGCTACTTTATCAATGCTGATTTCTGGAAAGATAATCTGCTCCTGCACGCCAAATGTATAATTGCCGCGACCGTCAAACCCTTTATCACTGATACCTTTGAAATCGCGAACGCGAGGCAAAGATACTGTTGTCAGGCGATCCAAGAACTCATACATACGCTCACCACGTAGCGTTACCTTCGCGCCGATGGGCATTTTCTCCCGTAGTTTGAAGTTCGATACAGCCTTTTTCGACAATGTCGGAACGGCTTTCTGACCCGTAATCATCGTCAACTCTTCAACACCCACATCAACTAACTTTTTGTCAGCGACAGCGGCTCCGATACCTTTATTGATGACAATTTTGCTCAGACGCGGTACTTGCATAACCGACTTGTACTGAAACTTGTCTTTCAATTGAGGGACGACCTCATTTAAATATTTCTCTTTCAGTCTTGGCGTTGCCATTTTCTTAGACCTTTATTATTTACGAACGTCAGGAATGAAGTTGCCAGTCTTCTTAGAAAACCTTTGTAACTTTCCTTTATCATTCAACTTACGACCTATGCGGGTAGGCTCTCCAGTAGCAGGATCAACCAGTTTCAGATTGCTGATGTGAATTGACCCTTCTGTTTTCTCCAAACTGCCTTGTGGGTTTGAAGCCGTTGGCTTTAAGTGTTTGGTAATCATAGCGACGCCTTCAACACGAGCGCGATCTTTTTCAACGATTACTTCTTTCACTACGCCACGCTGGCCTTTCGAATTACCACCAATTACGAGAACTGTATCACCCGTCTTGATGTGGAATTTATGTTTCGGTAGCGTTATTTTCTTTTCCATTGCTTACAATACCTCTGGGGCTAACGATACGATCTTCATAAATTGCTTTTCGCGCAATTCGCGGGCAACAGGACCAAAAATCCGGGTACCGCGTGGTTCATCGTTATTGTTGAGCAATACAGCTGCATTGTCTTCAAAGCGGATATACGAACCATCTTTCCGACGTACTTCTTTCTTCGTACGAACAACTACGGCTTTGGAAACCGTACCTTTTTTCATATTGCTGGAGGACAGGGCTTGCTTTACTGTCACGACAATTTTGTCACCGACTGAAGCGTATCGCTTACCTGTACCGCCCAGAACGCGGATAACCAGCACTTCTTTGGCGCCACTGTTATCGGCCACTCCTAATCTTGATTCTTGCTGTACCATGGCTTACTTCGCCTTTTCGATGATTTCAACTAATCTCCAACGCTTATTTTTGCTCAATGGGCGGGTTTCCATAACACGGACTGTGTCACCTATACCACACTCATTGTTTTCGTCATGAACCGTTAGTTTCTTCGTTTTTGTCTGAAACTTATGGTACAAAGGGTGTTTTACTTTACGATCAATTGAAACCGTAATAGTTTTCTGCATTTTATTGCTCGTCACCCGTCCAATACGCTCTTTCCGTGCGTTGCGTTCCGACCCCGATTTGGCGTCGCTCGTTACAGAATTGGCTGTTTTAGGCTGTTCTGTTGTAGCTGCTGCCACTGGAGTCTTTACTTCTTCCTGCGGTGCTTGTGCTTGTTGCTCTTCCATTATCGTTCTAATTAGGCTTGCTTAGCTGTCAGTTCAGTATTCAAGCGAGCAATTCGTTTACGACTCTCGCGAATGCGCATCGGGTTCTCAATGGGAGATACAGCATGCGCAAACTTAAGTTTAAGCAGTCGGTCCTGTTCTGCAGTAATCTCTGTACGTAACTGATCGGCCGACAATCCTTTCAAATCTTCTTTTTTCATCTTGTTCGTCGCTTAGGGTATTATTCCTCGCCTTGCTCCTGGTAATCGCGTCGAACCACGAATTTGGTCCGAACGGGCAGCTTTTGAGCGGCCAAGCGTAAGGCTTCCATACCTGTTGCCAAATCAACACCCGTCGCTTCGAACATAATCGTGCCGGGCTTTACTACAGCTACCCAATACTCGGGAGCACCTTTACCTTTACCCATCCGTACTTCAGCTGGTTTCTTGGTAATCGGTTTATCAGGGAAAATGCGGATCCAAACTTGGCCTTCACGCTTCATTGCGCGTGTTACGGAAATACGGGCAGCTTCAATTTGGCGTGCAGTAATCCGACCTGGTTCTAGTGATTTGATAGCGAACGTACCGAAAGAAATTTCATGACCACGGGACGCGATACCTGGAATCCTTCCTTTATGCTGCTTACGGAATTTTGTTCTTTTGGGCTGTAACATTTTTTCTGTTATCAGTTAGAAGTTTCAGATTTCAAGTTCAAGGAGAAAAACTTGAATCAGTAAAATGTGAAACTTATTATCGTTTTTGACCACCGCGTCCACCGCGGTCTCCTCCGCGATTGCGACCCCCACGGTCATTACTTTCACGATCACCACGATTACGTCCACCACGTCCACCGCGATCGTTACCGTCACGATCACCGCGAGGGCCACGGCGATCACCGCGGTCGTTGGAAGAAGCTGCTCTTTCTCCAGCCTGTGCCTGACTCATCATAGCTGCTGGTGAGAGATCGCGCTTACCATAAACTTCACCTTTAAAAATCCAAACCTTGATCCCGATTTTACCGTATACAGTTTGTGCTTCTGATATAGCGTAATCTATGTCAGCACGTAGTGTATGAAGGGGAACGCGGCCTTCTTTGTACTGCTCCGAGCGAGCAATTTCTGCTCCACCTAAACGACCAGATACTTTTACTTTGATCCCTTGTGCACCTACGCGGAGAGCCGATTGAATAGCTTGTTTCATGGCTCGACGGAAGGAAATACGAGCTTGCAACTGCTGTGCAATGGCTTCGCCAACTAATTTGGCATCGATCTCCGGGCGTTTAATTTCAAAGATGTTGATCTGGACGTCTTTGCCCGTAATTTTTTTCAACTCCTCTTTAATCTTATCAACCTCGCCACCGCCCTTACCGATTACGATACCCGGACGAGCCGTGTGAATCGTAAGGGTAACACGTTTGAGCGTACGCTCAATAACGACCCGAGCAATGGCTCCTTTTGGAATACGGGCTGCTACGTATTTCCGGATTTTCTCATCTTCAACAAGTTTATCCGAAAACTCTTTACCGCCGTACCAGCTCGATTCCCAGCCCCGAACAATACCAAGTCGCAGGCCAACTGGATTTATTTTTTGTCCCATTTCTTAATTATTGTTCGTTTCAGAGGTTTCAACTTCTCCAGATTGCAATACACTCTGCGCTGCGCTATCAACTATAATCGTAATGTGGTTAGACCGCTTACGAATACGATGTCCTCGTCCTTGTGGAGCAGGACGCAAACGCTTCAGCATTGGACCACCATCAACGAAGATTGTTTTCACGTAAAGATCCGCGTCTTCAATCCGCTCATTTTCATTTTTTTGTTGCCAGTTGGCAACTGCCGATAACAGCACTTTCTGTAGTATATCAGCACCAGCTTGTGGCTGGTATTTTAATAGACCCAACGCCCGGCTAACGCGTTGACCACGAATTAGGTCAGCGATTAACCGCATCTTGCGGGGCGACGTGGGCACATCTTTAAGTTTTGCTACTGCTTCCATGTTTTTTTATGGCTAGGAACTTAGGGTATTTATAATGCCCTGCTCCGTGCTAGTCTATCGTTTGCCCTTGTCTTTTTTAGCGGTGTGGCCCCGAAAATTGCGCGTTGGAGAAAATTCACCAAGCTTATGTCCAACCATGTTTTCCGTTACGTAAACCGGTATAAATTTATTACCGTTATGAACGGCGAAGGTATGGCCTACGAAATCTGGTGAAATCATCGAACGACGCGACCAGGTTTTGATGACCGATTTCTTGCCCGAGTCATTCTGCGCCTGCACTTTGTTGTCCAGACGAAAATCTATATATGGGCCTTTTTTAAGTGAACGTGCCATGTTTATCTCTTACTTTTTGCGTCGGCTAATAATCATGCTTTCAGATGCCTTGTTCTTGTTGCGGGTCTTCTGACCTTTAGCCATTTGACCGTTACGAGAACGTGGGTGACCACCAGAGGCCCGGCCTTCACCACCACCCATTGGGTGATCGACTGGGTTCATAACTACGGCACGTACACGTGGGCGACGACCTAACCAACGGTTACGACCAGCCTTACCCACTACTACGTTCATATGGTCGGGATTAGATACGGAACCAACCGTTGCCATGCCAGCGCTTAACACACGACGAGTTTCACCCGATGGAAGACGCAGGATCGCGTACTTATCTTCACGGCCAACTAATTGTGCGTATGTACCTGCCGAACGGGCCATTGAACCGCCTTTACCAGGAGTCAACTCAATATTATGAACGATAGTACCAATTGGCATAGAAGCCAGTGGTAAAGCGTTGCCCACATCTGGCGTTGCGCCTTCGCCTGACTGAATAGTCTGACCAACGACAATACCCTGTGGAGCGATAATGTAGCGTTTTTCACCATCAGCGTACTGCACTAGAGAAATACGGGCAGAACGGTTTGGATCATACTCGACAGTCAAAACTTCGGCGGTTTGGCCGACTTTATCGCGCTTGAAGTCAATAATACGGTAATGCCGCTTATGACCTCCACCAATGTAGCGCATAGTGCGGTGACCTTCGTTGTTACGGCCACCGGTTTTTCTCAGGGGCTCCAGCAGGCTTTTCTCTGGCTTGGAGGCTGTTATTTCCGCAAAGTCGGGTGCCACGCGAAAGCGTGTACTCGGCGTTATTGGTCTTAGTTTTTTAACTCCCATGACTGATTAATTGGTAGAGCAATGTTTGTTTAGAGATCAGCGTAAATATCAATTACTTCTCCCTCTGCAACAGTAACAATTGCTTTCTTAGTGGTTGGGGTATTTCCCGATACAACACGTCCGTTGATATTCTTACTACGTTTCTTTCCGTATGACCGGATCGTATTCACAGATTCAACATTGACGCCGTACATTTTTTCGATGGCTTTGCCAATTTCGAGCTTGTTAGCCCGCAGATCAACCTCAAAAGCATACTTACCCTGCTTGTTAAGGCCCGTCATTTTTTCCGTGACGATTGGTCGTTTCAGTATGCTCATGACTATTTTTCGAACAATGTTTGAATAGTTGACAGCGCTTCTTCACTGATAAGCAATTGGTCAGCGTTCATCAAATCATAGGTATTCACCTGTGAAGCCGTCGTTACTTTGGCTTTTTGAACATTCCGACTCGACAGAACAACATTTGTATTTACATCTGGCAGAATAAGCAGTGTTTTACGCCCTGATACATTCAGATTATTCAGAAACTGAATATAATCTTTTGTCCGGGGAGCTTCCAGTGTAATGCTGTCAATAACTGAGATGTTGTTGGCTTTTGCTTTTACTGCGTAAGCTGATTGGCGAGCCAATGCTTTTACTTTTTTGTTCAGTTTGAAGCTATAATCGCGGGGACGAGGTCCAAAAACTGTACCACCACCTACAAAAACAGGCGACTTTGCGCTACCTGCGCGAGCACCACCTGTTCCTTTTTGCTTCTTCAACTTACGAGTCGAACGGGCAACTTCTGCTCGTTCTTTCGCTTTGTGTGTTCCTTGGCGTTGGTTAGCCAGATACTGTTTCACGTCGAGGTAAATCGCGTGTTGGTTGGGCTCAATTCCAAAGACCTCTTCCGAAAGGGTGACCTTTTTGCCTGTGTCTTCTCCCTTGCTGTTATATACGATTACTTCCATGACCTACTTCTCAATAATAACGTATGAATTTTTAGCTCCGGGAATCGAACCGCTAATAACGAGCAGGTTTTGCTCAGGTAAAATACGCAGAACGCGAAGGTTTTGCACCGTTACACGGTTGCCGCCCATACGACCAGCCATACGAAGACCTTTGAACACGCGCGATGGGAACGAACAGGCACCAATCGAACCTGGGTGACGACCCCGGTTATGCTGACCGTGCGTTTGACCGCCCACACCACCGAATCCGTGACGTTTCACAACGCCCTGGAAACCACGACCTTTTGCTGTTCCGACTACGTCAACGAAGTCAGCTTCAACAAATACATCGGCTACCGTAAGTGTATCGCCTAAGCTCAGTTCCTTTTCAAATTCTTTGAATTCAACCAGTTTACGCTTAGGTGTGGTACCCGCTTTCTTGAAGTGGCCCAACTCCGGCTTGTTGCTATGCTTCTCTTTTTTAGCGCCATAACCCAGCTGCACAGCTGTGTAGCCATCTTTCTCGACGCTACGAACTTGAGTTACACCACAGGGACCCGTCTCAATCACTGTACAT
>NZ_JBMDWV010000192.1:0-16593 GCF_048594605.1 Spirosoma sp. | reverse complement strand
AGCTATTGCGTAGTTTGGTATGCAATGGATCTAGGATATAAAGCAACCATAAGACAAAAGTTAAAACTGACGCAATAGTCCTCAAGTACTTAGCCATACCTACAAGACCCGTTTTTGTTGTATAACCTCTTGTATGTTAATTAACTCATAAAAATACTATTAAATACTAACAAACTTCACTACAGATACTTGTCAACGGCTCGATTTGCTTTAGCTGATAAAATCGATAATTGGTAATGGAAACTCTAATCACGGCTGTTTTCTATGTCGACCTTGCACCAGCCACCTCAACAGAACGAATGACCGTACTGGTTGTGCTACCCGACCTGACGGGAAATAAGCTTTGACCGAAGCGCATCTCACGTTGAGGAATGCCCGTTTTCGTATTTACACGCAAGCCCTTTTATGTACAGATTGTTGTACACAAAAGGGCTTACTGAACGTTTGTATGAATTTTATTTCTGCTCGTACTTATCCTTGTAGGTTTTGTACAAGCGTTTATGCCGGTCGTCCAGATTGACTTTACGTCCCTGAATAAATACGTGCTCAATGACGTTCGTCCGCATGTCCAGCGCATCGCCCGATGAAATGAACAACGTAGCCTGTTTGCCTTTTTCCAACGTACCAACCAGGTTTTCGACGCCCAGAATTTTGGCCGTATTCGACGTTACCATTTTCAAGGCTTCTTCGTGATCGGTTACGCCAAATCCAGCGGCTGTTCCGGCCAGAAACGGCAGGTTACGGGTCCGCCACCATTCGTCGGCGTAGCTCAACCCAACCAAAACACCCGCTTTTTGCAAGATACCCGGCAGTCGATACGGCAAATCAACGTCTTCATCTTCCCGATTCGGCAGCCGGTGCAGAGCGCTCAGAATAACCGGTACGTTGTTTTCTTTCAGGAACGTAACGACGCGGTTGGACTCTTCTCCGCCCACAATCACCACTTTCTGCACACCAACCGACTTGGCGAACGTAACGGCGTCGATAATATCCTTTCCGTAATCCGCCCGAACGTAGAGATTCTGCTTCCCCGAAAACAGCTCTTTCATCGACTCCAGCCGCAGATTCATTGGAGCTGGATTTGTCAGAGCAGCGTAGGCTTTGGCATCAGCAAACGTAGCACGTAGCGCATCGATGGCCTGCCCGCGTTTTTCGTCTTTCCTGATCGTTGTCGTAAAATCCTCGAAATTGAAATCGCGGGTGAAATACGTCGGCCAGTTGAGCCAGATGCCGTCGTCTTTTTTCAGGACGGCGTCTTCCCAGTTCCAGCCATCGGCCATCATCACACTCGAACTTCCCGAAATGGTGCCGCCCTGGGGCATAGCCTGTGTCAGCAGTACGCCATTGTTACGGATCGTCGGAATAATTTCAGAATCGGTATTGTACGCAATCAGCGACCGCACATTCGGATTCAGAATCCCAACTTCCTGCTTATCGACCGTAGCACGAACGGCACCGATTTCCTGCAAACCCACGGTCGAAGCTGGCGAAATCAATCCCGGATAAACGTGCTTGCCCGATGCATCTACTACGTCTACATCCGTTAAATTGAGTCTTACCAACGTACCATCCACTACGTTGGTTATCAATCCATTGCTGAACAAAACGATGCCATTTGGAATGACTTGTCCATTGCCAACGTGAACGGTGCCCCCCATCAGGGCAATGGTTTTCGTCTGCGGTCGTGCCGGAGCCGGATTCTGGCCATAGCCCGTAAGCGCAGCCAGTGTCAATATTGGTATTAGTAGTTTTTTCATGATGATTTTTTCAGATTATTTGCCTTGCTCCTCGCCTTCTGCCATTACCCCTTCAATGTCTTCGCAATGCCACATGCGCATCCGTTTGGGAGCCGGTCTCGACGTAGAAGTCCCACTCGCTTTAGCCGTGATCATTTTCTGAATCAGTCGGGCGCGCTCGGCCTGCATCAGTTCGCGTTTCCGATCCTCTTCTTTCAGATTGAAGTAGATAGCGCCCTCAATCATGGTGATTTCCGGACGGGCGTAAATCGACAGGGGATGCGCATTCCACAAGACCAGATCGGCATCTTTACCCACTTTGATGCTACCCAGCCGATTGTCTAGATGCAGCAGTTTCGCGGGGTTGAGCGTCACCATTTTCCAGGCATCTTCTTCAGGTACACCGCCATATTCGACCGTTTTAGCCGCTTCCTGATTCAGACGTCGGGCCATTTCGGCATCGTCGGAATTGATGGAAACCGTTACGCCCTGGCGATGCATCAGAGCCGCATTGTACGGAATCGCGTCGTGCACTTCCATTTTATATGCCCACCAGTCGGCAAACGACGAGCCGCCCGCACCGTGTTTCGCCATCTTGTCGGCCAGTTTATAGCCTTCCAGAATGTGCGTGAACGTATTGACTTTAAAGCCCAGCGAATCAGCCACTTTCATCAGCATATTAATCTCCGACTGCACGTAAGAGTGGCACGTAATGAACCGTTTCGACGCCAGAATTTCAGCCAGCGCATCCAGCTCAATATCCCGACGTGGGGCAATGGTGGTCGTTTTTGCTTTGGTGCTCAGTTTGTTGTATGCGTCCCAGCCTTTGGCGTACTCTTTCGCACGCGTAAAGTGATCCATATAAACCTGCTCCACGCCCATCCGCGTTTGCGGGAAACGAATGCGGTTGGCGTCGCCCCAGTTAGCTTGCTTTACGTTTTCGCCCAGCGCAAACTTGATGAATCCGTCAGCCCCTTTCAGAAGCATATTTTCCGGTGATTCGCCCCACTTGAGCTTCACAATGGCCGACTGACCACCGATGGCGTTGGCGGAGCCGTGCAGCAGTTGCGACGTAGTGACGCCACCCGCTAGCTGCCGATAAATATTGACATCCTCCGAATTCACTACGTCGCTCATGCGCACCTCAGCCGTACTCGACTGCGAACCTTCGTTTACCGACAGCAGCGCAATGTGAGAGTGTTCGTCGATGATGCCGTTGGTGAGGTGTTTACCCGTCCCGTCAAATACTTTAATATCGGCAGGAACAGGCAGGTTTTTTCCAACTTTCGAAATCTTGCCCCCCGTCACCAATACGTCTGCGTTTGCCAAGATTCCATCTTTCTCGTTTGTCCAGACCGTAGCGTTCCGAATCATAATCGTCTCGGACTTAGGCTTCTGCGCGTTGCCCATGCCAACAAATGGATAGAGCAACGTAGCAGACGTACTAGCTGGCGCGGTCGTCGTTGACGTAGCAACCGACGCAATTCCGCTGGTTACCGACGTGAATACGGCCGATGTGGACACGGCCGACGTGGAGGCCGGAGCTGTTCCTGAGCGCATGGCCGACCACGTAACAATTTTACCATCAGGCGTTTGACCATCACCTTTGAACGTATCGCCCGTCCGATAACCCGTTAAGCGCGTTGTACCCGATTGCTTTTTGTCAAGCTGAATCTGCATAGAAATCAGATCGCCGGTCAGGACAACTTTTGGCGTTACTTTTACCGTATCGACCATGATCTGATACTCAGGCTTATCCGGTGACTTTCCGGTGATAGTCAGCTTCAAATTTGACTGCGAACCGACGGTCAGATTCCAGGTTCCACGCAGATCGGCCGCATCTTTGTTCGATACGATGTACTGCTTACCGCGCATCCAGTTTTCAAAAATCACGTTGTCGGCGCTGAACAGATTGCCGGACGTAATGATGAAATTGGCGATACGTCCTTTCTGCAACGTACCAACCTGATCTTCAGCGCGAATCAACCGAGCTGGTACAGTTGTCAGGGCTTCCAGTGCTTTCTGTTCCGAGAGTCCGTTTTCGATGGCTTTGCGAAGATTCGCCCAGAAATCCGCTTTGTTTTTGAGTCCGGCAGTGGTCAGGGCAAACGGAATATTGGCAGCCGCCAGACGACCCGCATTCATCGGCGCCATCTCCCAATGTTTAAGTTCAGATAGCGATACGTTGTCAGCGTCCCACGGATCTTCGACATCGTAGGGTTGCGGATAATTCAGCGGAACAATCAGCGAAGCGCCCGTTGCTTTTACCTCATCGATACGTTGATATTCATCGCCGGAGCTAGAGATAATAAACTGAGTGCCAAACTCATCACCGATTTTATCAGCGCGTAAAATGCCCAGTTTATCGTTCGCTTCGAAAATGGCGGGCAGCGACCGAATCCGGTCCAGGGCCTCCAGCGATAGGTTTGCCTGCTCTTTACTGCCTCCACGTTTGTACCAGTCCGCATCGTATAACGCCTGTCGAATTAGCGCAACCGATCCCATCATGGAGTTTGGGTATGTCTGTCCGGAGCTTCCTTTGCTGAACGAGTAGTGCGCCGTTACGTTTGGTTTCAGTACGAGCGTGTTTTCACGGTCGTCGGCCAGGGTTATGAGCGCACCCGTTCCCCGGATGACACCATCGTGCGGATGCGTCAGAACAGCGCCAAACCCTAATTTGCGCAGTTCGTCGGCTTTGGCCGGATTCGCTTTAAAAAGCAGACTGGCATCGTTTTCGGGTTGAACAGCCTGGTTCCAGTAGTAAGCGCCTTTCTTGTTCGATTCCAGTTGCGGAACGCCAAAAAATCCCCGACGTTCCACTTTTACCTCCGGCATTCCGTAGTCGGAGTTGATATCGATCAGCGCCGGATAAATACGTTTGCCTTTCAAATTTGTCACGACGGCTCCGGCAGGCAGATTGACCGACGTACCAACCGCTTCGACACGTCCATCACGAACGAGCAACGTAGCATTCTGAAGGGTTGTTTGTGGATCAACGATAATGGTTGCGTTGGTGAAGGCATACAGGCCGGGGCGTTCATCATAAACCCCGTTACGCGGAAAGGTCGTCTGAGCGGCCGCTGTGTAGAGCAAACCGACCGAGAGCAGCCCCGTCAGGAAATGTTTAATCATGAATAATACAGTTGATGATTGGGTACGAATGCCAAAAGTACGCAAATTCACCCCCGTATCATTTTAGGCCAAAGAATATTGCGCAATTGCCTAAACGAATACTATTTAATATCACAAAAACACACCATATACTCCGTCGGCAGTCTGCTTAATCAGATGATTTTCCTGGCTACAGGGCACTAATTTATTGCCCGAAAAGTTGTTTCTTTACATACCTATGTCACTTTATATTACGTCGTTAAATTCGGGTAGTAACGGTAATTGTTACTACGTTGGCAATGAGCAGGAAGCGGTTCTAATTGATGCTGGCCTCTCCCGCCGACAAACTGAAGTTCGGATGCAGCGCCTGGGCTTGTCTCTCCTGAATGTGAAAGCCATTTTCATTTCGCACGAGCATTCTGATCACATCAGCGGATTGTCTCAACTGGCTTATAAATACCAATTACCCGTTTTCATTACGTCTACTACGTTACGAAAAGCGCGATTGGCGCATCGGGATTTTCGTGTACTGCCTTTTTTGGGGTACGAGCCGATCTGGATTGGGGAGCTTTGTGTTACACCGTTCCCGAAAGAGCACGATGCTCACGACCCGCATAGCTTTCTGATTAGTTATCAGGGGATTAACGTTGGCGTGTTTACGGACATTGGTGTAGCCTGCGAGCACGTCATTCATCATTTCCGACAATGCCACGCCGTTTTTCTGGAAGCGAATTATGACGAAGATATGCTCGACAGAGGCCGTTACCCTTATTTTCTCAAGCAGCGAATTCGGGGCGGCAAGGGTCACCTCTCCAACCAGCAGGCCCTGGCTCTTTTTCAGACCCATAAGCCTTCATTTATGAGCCATATTCTTCTATCACACCTATCGAAGGAGAATAATTGTCCGCAGTTAGTACGTGATTTGTTTATGCCACATATGGCTGATACTGAGCTAATAGTTGCTTCGCGCATGATAGAGACGCCCGTATACCGAATCTCGGCAATGGTCAATACGTTGGTCTCGGAGAATTGAGCCATAAATTAAGCTGTGTTTTTCTGGCTATTCGTTATCCTTTCTCTCCCGATTCATCAAGAGATGGGGAGTCGATCATAAAGAAAGGGAAGGTACTGTATTGAGGTAATCGACTCTTTATCAATCAATAAGGATAACTAAAAAGGGCACATTCGTCTCTATCGTCTATTGATAGCGTGTCCAATCAGTACGTAACTCAAGTATTGTTTTCCGCAGCCTCCCTTTACTAGTCTACCAGGTTACAGCTATGATGAGGAAAACTTTTTACTTCTTGCTGCTCACTTTCTGTGTCGCTTGTAGCACCACCCGACCTTTCAAAACAAGCGATGGAAAGAAACTCTCCAATAGCATTGCCGAAGTACGGCGGCTAAAAATTAACGGTAGTAAACAATTCCTCACTATACGAGGGGCAGATCGATCGAAGCCCGTTTTGTTGTGGCTCCATGGCGGTCCTGGTAACGTAGCCATGCCGCTGTATATGCATCATAGTTCAGCCCTGGAAGACCAGTTTGTGGTCGTTTACTGGGATCAACGGGGATCGGGAAAGTCGTATTCTGCTCGTATAGACCCAGCCAGTATGACCCTGGATCAGTTTATTTGCGATACCCACGAGTTGACTTCCTGGTTACAGAAGTACTTCAAGCAAGATAAATTATTTCTGGTTGGGCATTCCTGGGGCGCTTTTCTGGGCCTACACGTCATCAACAAATACCCTGCTGATTATGCTGCCTTCGTCGCCGTTTCCCCAATTACCGACGGCCCACGTAGTGAACAGGCATCCTATCAGTTTGCCCTTGCACAGGCTCAACAACGACAGGATACAGCTGGGTTAGCAGCGTTAAAGCGAATGGGTTCTCCAACAGACGGCGTTTACAAAGGAGGAATCAGGGAGCTGATCCAACAGCGCAATTTGGTACAGAAATATGGTGGGTCCTATCATCAAAACCTTGGCGGTACGTTTCATCGAATACTCTGGCGATCGAAGGAGTATAACCTGTTCGATTACCTGAAAGCAAGCAAAATAACTCGTTTAAATTCGCCGATGTTTCTCACTCTCTTGCCCACGATTGATTTAAAACGACAAATTCCGGTGGTAAAAGTGCCCGTTTACTTTTGTTTAGGTCGTTACGATAATCACGTCCCTTCCACCGTGGTTGCTGACTATTGCGCATCCCTGCAAGCTCCGGTCAACGAAGTGATTTGGTTCGAGGAGTCCGCCCATCACCTTTGCTTTGAAGAGCCTCAGAAGTTTGGTGCCTTACTTAAAGAGAAACTAATAGGTGCAAGCTTTCCCTCAAAGTGATCGGATGAAAAATATTTCTCCTGGTTTTTTATAAAAGGGTGGCCACCGCACAGGAGAAGCATGAAAGAAACTCGAATCCAATAGACACCTTTAGCCGAAGCTATGGATGTGAACGTAGTAGGTCTCCTGATTTCGTGTCCGCTACGTTACGGGCGATGATTTCGGCCACTTAATGCGCTGGATGATTACAATTGACAAGCATTGAGTATTGATACAAAATACCGGGTTAGTGCTAACTAGCTCCATTAGCCTAATTGGTAAGAATGGTTTTCCAGGTAGTACCGTTCCAGAACTCTTTGGCGTGCGTTGTCAGATTATAGATTTCCAGTCCTTCGTAGGGCGTTAGTGCGTCGCGCTGGGCAGTGGTGAATCGATTTCCATGAACCCCAAAGCGTCCGTTTTCATCCACTACCACCGTTTTTACATTACCCACTAAATTCTCACTATTACTGGTCATATCCGGCGTTCGGATGGGCGTAAGACCGTGCAAAACGCTTTTATAATTGCTATTCGTCGGGTCGAAAACGGCCTGCCCCTGCACCAGGGTTTGTCCGTACTGAAAAATACCGCCTTCAATGTTCAGGGCTGAGGGAAACGTTGCGGTATCCTTACATTTCACGCTTAGATTGTACCCCCGATGCGCGGGTGATATAAGCGAAAGGCCCGTGTAGGCTCCCATTGTAAACACCAAAGGGCCATGCATACCCACACTGACCTGGGCCCCGTAGCCGCCCGAGGGTTGTATAAGACTCTGGTTGTTGGCGCTAAAAACATACGTCGAGTTGTCGAGGTACATCTTCCCCAAAGCCAGGTAATACAGGTTTGAGCAAGACGCCGAGGGGCGGATGGTTGAACTCATAATGACAAAGTCGCCCCCGTCCAGAATAATTCGGTTGGAGCCATTCAACGTTAAATCCAAGCCGCCAAGCTGGATTATGGTGCCCGTACTGGCAAATAATCCAGCGTTCAGAACCATATAGGCAGGTGTAGGATAATTTGCTGAAATAAACGAAACGTATTTATTATTGACCTCATGCCCTGAACTCAGAACAACTGGATTGGACGAGCTAGAGTTACGAATACTAACGTAGTAATAATAGCCTGAACTGGCGTTCATCCATTCGATTGCCTTATCCAGGGTTTTAAACACAACTCCGCCCGTAAAACTGCTCGTTTGAACGGTATATTCGTAGGGTTCCCGGCTATCGCTTCCGTTGACCGGGTCAATGCCGATGTATAGTGCATTGGACGCGCTGAGCAGATTAAAGGTCATACCACTGATTGCTACGTTTCCAGATAGGGTCATACTGGTAGGCTGGTACGTTTGCGCTGTCTGCAGTGTGTTTACATACGGTCTGTTAGTTCGTGAAGGTGGGCTGTAACTGGTGCTGTACCTGGAAAGGATCTGACTTACTGGCCGTCCCATTTCAGCGGTCTGGCAAAAAGCAACGAGTGCAGTCAGCGAGAGAACGATCGACAGAAAGTGTTTCATGACGTGGGGTTAATTATCTGGACATGAATGGTTTTTTAGATCTCTAAGACCGATACGCATTAACGTTCCCGGTTTTGAAAAGAACAAAAGGAGGCATATTCACGCGCAACTTAATCGCGACTGCTTTATACAGCAGCTTTTTTACTAACTCGAATCCAGAGTTGGGCACAAGATCTGGGCCATAAGCCGACAGGATGCCTGCAACAAAGTACAGTGATAGAACGGATCAAAAAACCTGGGAAAGCTAGACCTGAAAACAAAATTATAAAATAACTATACTGACGGTCAATCGGCTAAAACGTAACAGCCGGGTTCACAGGAAATGCCCTGCAAGCAGAGTTTATTGATTAGCCAGATTTATTGGTAACTCAGTTAGGGAACCGTTGTGCATATACATTTTCCTCAAATCGACTGATCCAAAGTCGGCAGAGGATAACCGAGCACTATCCAGATATAGATATAAGTGCCGTTATTGTAATGTTTCCTTGAAGGTCGCTTTTGGGGAATCTCTTTGCGTATATAAACTGTCGGATAACTTATACAAGCTCGCTTTCACGAACTAACCGACTTGCACCGGGCAACTGGCGCTGTAGCAAATTGTGTACAAAATCAGTGGTCCTCAATGTGCCTGCAAACAGGCTGCACGAACCTTGTGTAATTTGAAGAGCGTTGTTATTAATAACAAATGCTTTGTACCGCACCAGCCCGTTGCCAGCGGATTAACTAGTTTGTCACTTCGATTTGATACGTATTGATTCGGCGGCTGGTTATTGAACTACCCTCCAGAAATGGCTTCTTGATGTCAAGCTGCTTCTCGGCGTCAATTATTACGATGAGCGTATTGAATTGCGCCAGTGGACCCTGAAAATAAGAAACGGGGACCGTATACGTTTCGCTCCCCGAACCTACAAAAGTTGTCAGATAGTCCGCTTCGTTTACGCTCCCCTGCTCCTCATAAGTGTTATTCCATTCGTCTCTGGTCCGACGACTTTTTGATAATTTCAGCTCTGTTGCGGAGGTTTCTCCCTGCCAGCTTTTCCATAGACGAACGAACCAATTATCGGGCTCGAGATCGTACCACTTCAAAGTTAGAGGTTGGAGCCGATAGTGGCTGGATGGGGGCGAAAACTGGACAGGAGAGACATCCGGCTGAGTCTGAATGGTTCCCAGACTGTATTCTGTTCCATTCGTAAGAACCACGGTAAAAGTGTATGCTACGTTAGCTTTCGTGACGAATGATCGATCACTCAGTTGATAATGTGGGTAAGCTCCGTAGTAGTTCGATGAACCGCTGTTAAGTACAAGCGCTTTTCCATTCACCTTTATTTGTATCTGTGGATTAGCAATCGTTTTTTTATCCGCATCCCTGACGAAGGCTTCAATGCGCTCATTTACTTCGCCGTCTTCACTCACTGAACGGGAAATAATGACATTGATCTGCAATAGTGAAGGATCAACGACGCCCCCCGCTGACAAAGGAGATTGTCCACAACGAATAAATAACAGGCTAATCGGAAACAGCAATATCCGTAGTAACAAACGTATTAGGCGTATCACGCTTTTCTATACCTCAAAGGGCAGTTCATACTCTCTGGCAACTACTCTGGACGTACGCGTTTTGACTTCTACTTTGACTTTAAGTGGCGAACCCGGAATGAGGTAATTTTTGACAAACTGGTCGTCGTGAGCCATCCAGGACTGATTTTCCAGCAAGTATTCCTCAACACCGGCCTTTGTGGCCTGATAAGCCCATCGTTCAGTCATGAGGGGCTCGTAGTTAATAATATTGCCCATGTAAAGAACCTGAATACCGGGTAGTGATTGATTGCCCAACTCCGTACAGTTTACTACGTTGATGGTGATAGATGATCCGTCCTCCAGATCGCGAACCGACCATTCGTCAATTAAAGTTTTTACGTTTGCCATTGGATTTGTGTTTGTTCTGGTTTTAAAGCAGGAAGCAACGCCCCCGACAACTACAAAACAACAGGATCCGATTACGCAGACAATATGAAAGTTAACAACAGGTAGAAACGAATAAATAAGTAGCAGTTTCTGATAAAGCAACGACGTAATCGTTACGTTAGAGCTGGATGGTTCACTACGTATAATCGTTACAAAATGGCCAATAAAAAAAGCCCCGAATCAGCAGATTCAGGGCTTTATCATTCATAAATGTTAGTGACCGATACGGGAATCGAACCCGTGTTACCGCCGTGAAAGGGCGATGTCCTAACCGCTAGACGAATCGGCCGTCTTGTGTACAAGACCCAACGTTTTGGTGCATTTACCAGCTCGTTGGCGAAACGTGGTGCAAAGGTAAGGGTATGTTTTTATAATGCAATACTACCTATCAAAATTTTTCCAAAAAAAGGCTTCATGATCGATTTACTGCTATTTTTGAGGAAGTTAGATTTCTTTTTTTCTTCATCTAAATGAAACACTTTTTGCTGCTGGCGGGCCTGTCCGTTATGTCATTGCAAACGCTTGCACAGACACCAGGTACCGTATCGTCTTCCAATGCTACACCACCCGCTCAGTTTCTGGGCTATAAAATTGGCGAGCGCTTTACTCCTCATCACCGGGTTTTGGCTTATGCTGAGCAACTTGCCCGCCAACTCCCCAATCGAATTAAACTTCTCCCCTACGGCACTACGTATGAGGGCCGCCAGTTGATGGTCGTCGCCGTCGGGTCGGAAGCAAACATGGCTCGTCTGGAAGAAATCAGAACCAATAATTTAAAACGTATTGGTTTGATGGATGGCAATCCGACGTCGGCTGCACAGCCACCAATTGCCTGGCTCAGCTACAACGTACATGGCAATGAGGCTGTCAGCTCGGAAGCCTTTATGGAAGTGCTGCATCGTTTATTGTCGCCGTCCGACGCCGTTTCACAAAAAATTCTGAACACGACGGTTGTCATTCTTGATCCGGGTCTGAATCCGGATGGGCACGACCGCTACGTAAACTGGTACAACCAGATGCTAGGTCGTACGTATGACCCTAATCCGTTTGCCCGCGAACATCAGGAGCCCTGGCCAGGAGGTCGGTATACGCACTACCTGTTCGATCCGAACCGCGACTGGGCCTGGCAAACGCAGGAAATCACGCAGCAGCGAATGGCAATTTATCAGCAATGGATGCCTCAGCTGCACGGCGATTTTCACGAAATGGGCGTAGAAAGCCCGTACTATTTTGCCCCATCGGCGAAACCTTATCACGAAGACATTACCCCGTTCCAGCGGAAATTTCAGCAGATAATTGGTCAGTATTGCAGCCGCTATTTCGATAAAAATGGCTGGCTGTATTACACCCGCGAACGGTTCGATCTGTTCTACCCCAGCTATGGCGATACGTATCCGACTTACAACGGAGCTATAGGCATGACTTATGAGCAGGGAGGTAGTGGGCGCGCTGGCCTGGGTATTGAAAAAGCAGACGGCGATACGTTAACGCTTCGCCAACGGATTGATCACCACGTAACGGCTAGTATTGCTACGCTCGAATCTGTTGCCGATCGTCCTGCGGAAATTGTGAAAGAGTTTGGTCAGTTTTTCGACAAATCGCGCAATACGCCCATTGGACAGTATAAAAGCTACGTTATCAAATCCAACGGCGACGCTGGTCGATTGAAAGCGCTTCAGCAACTCCTGGACCGTAACAAAATCCGTTTCGGCTATGCGGGCAAGGCGCAGTCGCTGGCGGGCTACAACTACACGACGCAGAAAAACGAGAAAAACGTATCGATAGCCGCCGAGGATATTGTGATCAGTGCTTATCAGCCCAAATCAACGCTACTGAAAATTCTGTTTGAGCAGAATTCGGCGCTGGAAGATTCCGCTACGTACGACATTACGGCCTGGTCGCTTCCTTACGCCTTTGGCCTGCAAACGTTTGGCTTACCTGCCCGTATCGACCCCGCCAATACGCTTCCTACGTCAGCGAAACCATCGTCGATGACGCTTACACCTGTTACGAATGCATATGCCTACCTGATCAGATGGCAGTCCTTACCGGCAGTACAAACGCTGGCAGGTTTGCTGAAACAAAAAGTGAGAGTTCGGGCGGCCGAAAAAGCATTCGAGCTGGATGGAAAAACGTATCCGTCGGGCACGCTGATTGTGCCCCGTACCGGTAACGAACGTTTTGGCGATCGCCTGGGAGCCATTGTTATAGCTGAAGCAGCCCGTACTGGAGCCGATATAACTCCGGTACAAACGGGTTTTGTGACAACGGGTTCTGACTTCGGCTCCGATTTCGTCACAGGACTCAAAGCCCCGCGGATAGGTCTGGTTATTGGCGATGGAACGCCACCACCATCAGCAGGCGAAGTCTGGCATTTTTTCGATCAGGAGCTAAATTACCCAGTTACTCTGCTCGATGCCAATACGTTAGCCAATGTTACCTGGAATAAACTGGATGTCCTGATCTTACCAACCAATTATTCTTATAGTCGAATTCTTACCGATAAAACGTTGACGGCCATTAAAGAATGGGTTCGTTCGGGTGGTAAGCTGATTGCCATGGAACGGGCAGCTTCCTACCTGATGGGAAAAGACGGATTTGATCTGAAGGAGAAATCAGGCAAGGACGAAGGGAAAAAGGATTCGAAAAAAGGCACTCCAACAGACTCCCTCAAACTCTACGGTGACCGGGAACGTACGGCCATTTCAGACGATATTCCGGGCAGCATTTACCGGGTCAATATTGATACGTCCCATCCGCTGGGTTTTGGCCTCACAGGTGGATACTATTCGTTAGTGCAAAATGCTTATAACTTTGATTTCCTGAAAGATGGCTGGAACGTAGGCTACCTGAAAGCCGACAATTACGTAGCAGGTTTCTCCGGGAGAAACGCGAAAGAAAAACTGAAGAATACCTTATTGATGGGTGTGCAGAATGTGGGCCGGGGCAGTGTTGTCTATTTAGCCGATGATCCGCTGTTTCGCGGTTTCTGGTACAACGGCAAGCTGTTGTTTGCCAATGCCGTATTCATGGTTGGGAATTAATCTACTGTACTACGTTCCTTTTAAGGTTTTCTTAGCAACAAAGACGCAACAAGTAAATATTTGTTGCGTCTTTGTTTTATAATTATCAGCAACTGACGAGTTGTATGAGTAATTTTGCCTAGCGGTTCAACTCACTTCGCCTGCAAATCTTTAAACGTGTTTCTTTGGTGAAACTTCTCCTGAATTTTTCTATTTTCTTTCTACTCAGCTCTTCGTTTCTACTTGCGCAGAAGAAGAACGAGAGTTACCAGCTTCATATTAACCGCGCTACGTCGCCTATTGCCCTCGACGGCATTGTTGATGAACCTGCCTGGCAGGCGGCTGAAGTGGCGACGGATTTCTGGATGGTACTGCCAATGGACACCAGTCGTGCCCGCGTTCGGACTGAGGTTCGGATGGCATATGATGATCACAATATTTACCTGAGTGCTGTTTGTTACCACGGTTACGTCGAAGGTCCTTATATGGTTGAGTCGCTACGTCGCGACTGGGCGTTTGTCAAAAATGATAATTTCATTTTTTTCATGGATACCTTCGATGACCAGACCAACGGTTTTACGTTTGGCACCAATGCCGCTGGTGCTCAGTGGGATGGGCTGCTGTACGAAGGCAGCAAAGCCAATCTGAGCTGGGATAACAAATGGTCGTCAGTTGTAAAAAATTATGCAGATCGCTACGTTCTCGAACTGGCCATTCCGTTCAAAACGATACGTTACAAAAAAGGTATTACGCGCTGGGGTATTAACTTCAGTCGTCAGGATCTCAAAACAACCGAAAAATCATCCTGGACACCCATTCAGCGGCAATTTCCAACGGCTGCTCTTGCGCTAACGGGCGTACTGATCTGGGATCAGCCTCCACCACAACCCGGCCCGAACATCTCGATCATTCCCTATGCGTTGACTGGCCTAACCCGCGATTACCAGAACAACGTGCCGAACAAATACCGATTTGATGCAGGGCTTGATGCCAAAGTAGCTATTACGTCATCGCTCAACCTGGACCTTACCGTCAATCCCGACTTTTCACAAGTTGACGTCGATCAACAGGTTACCAATCTGGATCGTTTCGAATTATTCTTTCCCGAACGGCGTCAGTTCTTTCTGGAAAATGGCGATCAGTTTACCAATTTCGGCTACGACCGGATTCGGCCGTTCTTCAGCCGACGGATTGGCCTGGGTGGCGTACCAATTCGCTTTGGTGCACGCCTGAGTGGTAAACTTAACAAAGACTGGCGTATCGGCATTATGGATATGCAAACCGGCCGCGTAGATGACACCGGACTACCATCCCAGAACTTTGCGGTGTTGGCCTTGCAACGACGCGTAGCAGCCCGTTCGAATATCGGCTTTATGTTTGTGAATAAAGAATCGCTGTCCTACGAGTCGGTTTCTGACAAAACGCTTTACTCACGCTACAACCGGAATCTGGGCATTGAATACAATCTGGCCTCAGCAAATAACCTGTGGACAGGCAAAGCATTGTATGTCAAATCCTTCAGTCCGAACGTAACGGGCGAAGATGCCGTTTATGCTGCCAATCTGCAGTATTTCAGTCGGAAATGGCTCGTAAGCGGGCAAGTGGAATCGGTCGGAAAAAACTACAATGCTGAGGCCGGATACGTACCGCGCCGAGGCTATCACCGGGGCATGATCAATATTGGTTATACGTTTCTACCAACAGGAGGTCCAGTACTGAACCACGGCCCAACATTAAATTCTACCTATTTTTTTGACCCCGCCTGGAAGCAGAGCGACAATGAAACGTATTTAAATTATGCCGTTACGTTCCGGAGCCGAAGTGTTTTGTCGGCCTGGATAGCTACAGACTACGTCCGGCTTCTGCAACCCTTCGACCCAACCAATACAGGACGGGAAACGCTGGCCACCGGTACAGAACATAACTGGACAGCCTGGGGCACTCAGTTCGTTTCAAAACCGCAGAGTGTGTTTACCTACGGCTTTACAACACGCTATGGTGGCTATTACGCCAACGGCACGCGCCTTAATCTGACGGCAGACATGGGCTATCGAATTCAACCTTACGTTAGCCTGGCAGCCAGCGCCAGCTACAACGATATTCGTTTAGCGCAGCCCTGGGGGCGCACTACGTTCTGGCTCGTTGGTCCCCGCTTCGATGTAACGCTGACGAATACGCTGTATCTGACTACGTTTGTGCAGTACAACGAGCAACAAAAAAATATGAATGTTAACGCGCGTATTCAGTGGCGCTATAAGCCTGCATCTGATTTTTTCCTGGTATACACCGACAACTATTTACCGAACTCAGCACAAATTGGCCAGGACGTGCCCGGCTTTTTTTCGGTTAAGAACCGGGCGCTGGTTCTGAAGTGGACGTACTGGTGGAATCTGTGATACGTACTGCTTTAAACAAAGTGAGTTTGTGTCAGTTATTTGTGCAACCCGCTGAAGAACGGGTAACAAACGTACTACACTCAAATCAATCGACGTTTATGAAAACTTTCCTCCGCTTTTTTCCTATAGCCTTTGTGGCTTTGTTTTTAACCTTGTTTCTGACCAGTTGCGAAGCTATCGGCGAAATCTTCAAAGCAGGCGCCTGGACTGGTGCGATAATGGTAATTCTGGGGATTGGTATTGTGATCTGGCTCATTTCCAAATTGTTTGGAGGAGGCAGCAGCAATACATAACGTTTTACGTTTTCAACAAAAAAGCCGCTTTTAAAAGTTAGAAGCGGCTTTTTTGTTGAAAGAGATAATTAGGCGACCAGTTCAAGCAGGCCATCGCGTTGAAGCACTGCTTTCTGACGCTCGCTCAGATCGTCGGATGCTTTCATAAGAGGCAATCGAACTTCGGCTGAAATTAAGCCCAGAACCTCCAGGATATTTTTTACACCAACGGGATTTCCTTCTTCGTAAAGCAAAGGATCAA
>NZ_JBMDWV010000191.1:0-37415 GCF_048594605.1 Spirosoma sp. | reverse complement strand
TTGGCCGCCACTCGATAAAGGTATACGACTTCGCTCGGACTACGTTCGTAATGCGTAGCAACGCCATTGCTTCGTTCGCGCGTACGTACTGAATCGATCAACTCAACGACGTAATCAGATACCGAACCAGGCAGAAAAGGCGATTCTGCATTCCAGTCCATCGACCGAATTGACGATGAACTTAAATGAATAGAGCAGACCGGTTCCGACACAGGCAGCCCCAGCCCGCATCCACCCTGGTATTCGACTTTGTAACAATAGGATTGCGCCGAAGCATCTGCACCGTTATCCGTGAACGTACTATCGTTTTCCAACGTAGCAACCGGACTAAACGTACCTGACCCACCATCCGCACGACTAATTGATAACGTATAACTGGATGGCCTTCCCGCAACAGGCAAATGCGTCATTACGGTCGGACGGTTGTTCTCTACCGATACAACAACATTTCCAAGATTATCCGGTACTGTACCATTAATGCCCGTTACACAGGCTGGAGCCGACGTAATTGTGGTTTGAGTCGCGCCATCTCCCACTGTAGCGACGATTCGATAGCAATAGGGAGTTCCACACGTAACGCTGGTGTCGGTATACGTAGTAGTATTCTGGCTATTGATGGCATTTCCCTGTGGCGCATCATTGAGTATGATCTGATAATTCTGGAATGTACTTCCGGCAGGAAGGTTTGTATAAGCCTGCCAGTTGAGGGTATTCTTTTTATTGGTCGCTTTTGCATCCAGCACCAGACTACACACTTCTTTGGAATCCAGCGTAGTACTGCCGCAAACGTCCTGCGATACAACTTTAAAACATTGAGCCTGCGTAGCGTCGGTTTTAACCGTAAACGCGCCCGGCCCTACGGCTCGCTGGTTTGTGGTCACATACGTACCATTTATTTTCTGATAAAGCTGTACGGGAGAAGCCGGGCCCACCTCATACTGAAGTGTAATGGTTCCGTTGTCAGGAGCATCCAGCACCTGGATAGTGGGCTGCGATATATCTGACGCCAAAGCGACCGCCTGCTGAAACGTTGACGTACACAAAGGCAGATTGAGCGCCCCGTAAATCCCGTCTAACGTGATGGTTACTACGTTAGGGGCCGCGTCATCGTACGTATGCTGTGGACCAGCTTCCAGTGCGGAACGTGTCATTTCTATAGGAGGGGTGCCATCATTCCAGTTAAGAAGATACGTATCGTACTGACCCAGAGTGGCAGTATTCACCTGTAGGGTGACCTGTTTACCCGTACAAGATTTTGCCGAAAACTGGACTGGATCAAGAGGCAACACCGTTACGGTCTGGCATTTTACGGCCAGCACTCCATTTAAAGTAGCTCGCTGTAGTATGGTGTATGTACCAGGTGTATTGTACGTAAAAACCCCCGGTTGCAGGTTAGCTGTTGGAATTCCATTTCCTTTATAATCAGCTATATAAGAAATACTCGCTAACCCCGGCTTAAATGACGTCACCCGAATTCTTTCGCCGGGGCAGATTCGCGTTTTGTCCAGCGTAAATCCGCCTTCAGCGGCTCCCAGCGCGTTCGTGCAATAGTTGTTGTTCGGGTCGATCGTCTGGGCTAACAAAGGGATAGACTGTGTGCAGAAGAAAAACAAGCCAATCAGTAGACACCGCGTTGCTGTACCGGACTTTACCCTATCATCCGCCAGCCACAATTTCAGAAAACACGTAATAGGTAAAAGATTCATCATGCGTATAATCAGGGAGTTACTCTTTGCAAAGACTGGCTTAACCGACATTTTCGCGTCGGGCGAAACGTATCTTTCTTAAAATCAGTTTTTAGTTCAAATGTCAGGAAACCTGACCAAATTGGGTTTCGACAAAACTAGTCAACTGGACATCAAAGATAGTTCCACCGACACGCATCAACCAAATAATGAGTTACAATATCCCTAATACCGAATCCGAGGGCCAGGCCTCTTCAGATCCTTCAGAATCAGCACCTATCCGTCTGGATAGCATTGAAGAGGCCATTGCCGACATCAAAGCCGGTAAAATCATCATTGTTGTTGATGATGAAGACCGCGAAAATGAAGGCGATATGATCTGTGCCGCCGAAATGATCACGCCCGAAATGGTGAACTTTATGATCCGCGAAGCCCGCGGTCTCATGTGTGCGCCACTCACTCAGGAGCGTTGCGACGAACTAGGTCTGGACATGATGGTAACCAGCAATACGTCTGTTCATACTACGCCATTTACCGTTTCGGTCGATTTGCTTGGACACGGCTGTACAACGGGTATATCAGCGGCCGACCGTTCCAAAACCATTCGGGCGCTGGTCGATCCAACGATCAACCCTGAAGACCTGGGCCGTCCCGGACACATTTTTCCACTACGTGCCGTTGAAGGTGGGGTTATTCGCCGGGCGGGGCATACGGAAGCCGCTGTTGATTTGGCCCGTATGGCTGGCCTTGCACCCGCTGGCGTACTGATCGAAGTACTGAATGAAGATGGTACAATGGCTCGTCTGCCCGAGTTGCGCGTAATGGCCGACCGCTTTGGCATGAAACTGGTCAGTATTCAGGATCTGATTGAATACCGTTTACGCACCGAAACTCTGATACGTCGTGAGATCGGGGTTGATATGCCAACCAACTGGGGGCATTTCGATCTGATTGCTTACAAACAAAGCAATACCGGTGATACGCATCTTGCCCTTGTTAAAGGAAGCTGGGAGCCAAATGAACCTGTTTTAGTACGTGTCCATTCCTCGTGCGTGACAGGCGATATTTTCGGTTCGTGCCGTTGCGATTGTGGCCCTCAACTTCACGCAGCCATGCAAATGGTTGAAAAAGAAGGGAAAGGCGTTGTTGTTTATATGTTCCAGGAGGGCCGGGGTATCGGACTGATGAACAAGCTGAAAGCCTATAAGCTCCAGGAAATGGGCCGCGATACAGTCGAAGCCAATCTGGAACTGGGTTTACCGATGGATGCTCGTGATTACGGCATAGGTGCACAAATCCTGCGCGATTTGGGCATTAGAAAACTTCGGCTTATTTCCAATAATCCCAAAAAGCGGGCAGGACTAATGGGCTACGGCCTGGAAATCATCGATACCGTACCTGTCGAAATTCCTTCTAATCCGTACAATGAAACCTACCTGCGTACAAAGCGCGACAAAATGGGGCACACCATTATGAACGAGCCGATAAACGAAGAACAGTAAGACATTTCAATAGTTTATAGTTCAACATTCGAGGTTCTAAAGCAAAGGTTTAAGACCCGGAAGATGAAACCTTAAACTCTTCATTCGATGAACAAGCAATCATTCAAAGACCTTATTCATGGCGATAAACCCGTTCTGGTCGATTTTTATGCAGATTGGTGCGGTCCCTGTAAACAGCAGGCCCCTATCCTGAAGCAGCTTACCGAACGAGCCGGCGATAAGGTCCGCGTCATTAAAATCGACGTCGATAAAGCACAGGCCGCTGCTCAGCAGTACCAGATTCGGAGCATCCCGACCATGATTATGTTTAAAGATGGAAAGATCGTCTGGCGTCAGTCGGGCGTTCAACCGCTGCATACACTGGAAGGCCTGGTGAAGCAATTCAGCGTGTAATGAATCGACTATTTCTTATAAAACAAAAAAGGCCAGATCGCAACCCGGCCTTTTTGTTTTATAAAAGTCTACTTTACTTGCTTTGTGCCAGACCAAAGTTTTTCAAATTCGTCAGCGCAATCACATTGATTATTTTCCATTGTCCGCCTAACTTCTCCAGCACACGGGTTTCTTTGGATGTCGTTTTGCCATGACTATCCAAGAGCGTCTGGTCGTACGTAACAAAGGCCATATTCCCGTTCTGATGAATGTTGTAGTTTGAATTCTGCACGATAACTTTATCGGACACTTTCGAACTTTTAAACTGGCTGGCAAACTGTTTTTCCAGATTAGCCCACCCCTGAATCAATCTAAAATCCCCCCCGGATAGATTAGCGGCAAAATTAATGTAAGGCGTATGTGCCCAGGCGTTTGCCCATTCAGCTTTGTCTCTCTTAAAAAATCCTTCGGTTTCACTACGTAATACACGCTTGATAGCATCGTTGTCGGCCTGAGCCAGACTACGCGAAACGGCACTTAACAGAAGCAGAACTACTAAAAGTGAGTTTTTCATGGCCGTAAAAATGTTTATTTATCGGTCAAGGTAAGGAGTAAAATTATAATAATCAAGTATATTTTTGGATTTTATCCACACAAAATCATTAAGCGGGATGACATGACGAGCTGATGAAATACAGCCCTTATATTTGAGCAAGAACCATTTTTTTGATAGTACTAATGCTCAACGCAACGCAGCCGGATCCTGCCCCGATCACCCGTCATTTGCGAGCCATGTTCGGCTCACGACTACTAATTGCAGCTGTTCATCACCTGCACGTATTCGATGTGTTGGCGAATAGCGCTCTCAGCATTGCTGAACTACGAAGTCGGCTCCAGTTGAGCGAACGCCCGGCGATGGTGCTGTTCCCGGCACTGTGCGCAATGGAATTGCTCAGCTACGATAAAGACGGGCGACTTTTTGTCACGGAATTAGGGCGCTACGTAACAAGGTCGCATACACCGAATCTGGTTGGCTACGTTGACCTGGAGAAAGATGATCCAGGCGCTTTTGAAATGGCAGTCCGGCTTAAAAACGATGGACCACTCGACGCACCCAACGGCATCTCATTTGTAAAGGAAGGCGAAGGCCCCTCCCCGATGGACGATCCGAAATTGGCCCGCAAATTCACCCTCGGTCTGGCCGGGCGCGCTCGTTACCTGTCGCCCATTGTCGCTGCGAACATGACCAAACGCGATGGACATTTGCTGGACGTAGCGGGCGGCACGGGTTTTTATACCTACGAATGGTTGTTGGCCAATCCAAACGCAACCGCTACGTTACTGGATAGACCGGCTGTGCTCGCCGTAGCCGCCGAATTATTGGATGAATTCACAAAAAGCGGTCGTCCAGGTACAGAAAGTGTTAAAGAACGGGTTACGTTCCTACCCGGCGATATGCTAACCGATAACCTCCCACAAACCGATATCCTACTGGCAGCCAGTCTCTTCCACGACTGGCCAGCTACAACCTGTCAGCTACTGGCCAGCCGTTTTGCCGCAGCGATACGTCCGGGTGGTGAACTATGGATACACGATGCCTTCCTGGGTGATACATTAGATGGCCCGCTGGCGGTTACCGATTATTCTGCTCAATTATTCTGGGGAACGAAAGGACGTTGTTATAGCCGCGCCGAATACCGAAACTGGTTTGTACAGGCCGGTTTGCAACCTACAGTTGAGATTATTCCAACCCAAATGGACTACGGGCTCATCTGGGCGCGGAAGTAATTTTTCAGCCCGACGAACAGAATGGATAGCTCGGCAAAAAAAAGGCAGTAGAGCGACACCAAAATTGTTCTTTCTCATTTCAGCACCCTTGAGACAAACTGCCTGAATAAAAAAGCCAAGATGGAAAAAGCCCTTGCCCAATCGCGCTGGTACCGATTACTCCCGATCGCATTTATTACGTATAGCTTAGCTTATTTAGACCGGGCAAACTTCGGGTTTGGAGCCGCCAGCGGCATGGCTGCCGATTTAAAGATTACCCCAGCCATGTCGTCCTTACTGGGTTCGCTTTTCTTTCTGGGGTATTTTTTCTTTCAGGTACCGGGCGCGGTTTACGCCGAAAAGAAAAGTGCCAAGAAGCTCATCTTCTGGTCGCTGATTCTGTGGGGCGGACTGGCAACGGCAACAGGCATTATCAGCAACGTAACGCTGCTGGTTGTTATCCGTTTCATGCTTGGCGTTGTTGAGAGTGCTGTAATGCCTTCCATGCTCCTTTTTTTGAGCCGCTGGTTTACAAAGGCCGAACGCTCACAGGCGAATACATTCCTTATTCTGGGTAATCCGGCTACGATTCTGTGGATGTCGATTCTATCAGGTTATCTCATTAAAGCAGTCGGCTGGCGGTGGATGTTCATTATCGAAGGTTTACCAGCCATTATCTGGGCCTTCTTCTGGTGGAGGTTAGTCGACGACAATCCCAAGGATGCCAACTGGCTGACCGAATCCGAAAAGGCCGACCTGGAGGAACAATTACAGAAGGAGCAGCAAGGCATCAAGCCCGTTAAAAATTACGCCGAAGCCTTTAAATCCAGGATTGTTATTCTACTCAGTTTGCAATATGCGCTATGGAGCATTGGCGTTTATGGTTTTGTTATGTGGCTGCCCTCCATTCTGAATGCGGCTCCTAATATGACAATCGTCAAAACGGGCTGGTTATCGTCCGTTCCTTACGTACTGGCCATCATTGGAATGTTTGGGGCGTCGTATTATTCAGATAAAACCCTGAACAGAAAAGCATTTGTCTGGCCTCTTTTGTTGCTTGGCGCGATTGCTTTTTACGCTTCTTATCTGGTAGGCGTTGATCAATTTTGGTTATCCTTTGCCTTACTGATTATTGCCGGAGGAGCGATGTACGCGCCCTACGGTCCATTTTTCGCCATCATACCCGACCTCTTGCCCAGGAACGTAGCGGGGGGCGCTATGGCCCTGATCAACAGCTTTGGTGCCTTAGGTTCGTTCATTGGCTCATATATCGTTGGCTATTTGAACGGAACTACGGGCGGCTTTGGGGCTTCCTACATCTTCATGGCAGGCTCCCTTTTGCTCTCAGCTATTATCACGCTTATTGCTGTTAAGTCGCCTGCTTCAGCACGGATGGGCGAACCGGAAAAAGCAATTTCCTGACCGAATGGTATAACCATTAATGCTCTTTCCCGTAGGCTTTCTCACCCGCTTTTACAGGCACTGATAGTACGTTGTTTTTAGGTGGAATTGGGCAAGGATATCCTTCTTCATAGGCGCAATAAGGATTATAGGCTTTGTTGAAATCCAGCGTTACGTGTCCATTCTTAATATCACCCTTACGAAGATCCATATAGCGTCCACCCCCATACGTTTCCTTTTCGGACGTAGCATCTTTGAACGGAAGAAACAAATAATCGCGGTATTCGGGCAAGCGGATAATATTCAGATTTCGATACAACGTCAGTTGCTGTTTCTTGCCGTTGAGCACAAACGAGAGAAGCGCATAGGAGACATGTGTTCTGGTTTTTCCGTTATACGTCGGCATTTCAAACGGTTCAGCTTTAGGGGTTAAGGCTACCGTAGCTACTACGCGATACGTCGAATCCGGCGGATAGAAGTGCACAAACGACAGATCACTCTCTTCCTTTACGGGTCCGCCAGCCGACGCCAGCAAATCTTTTTTGTATTTCTCACGATGCCTGGCCAGCTCATCCGCAAACGGATTCTGAGCCATAGCAGACATAACGAGCAGACTTATACAAAGTGTTGACAGTAAGCGCATAGATATTTGTGAAATCACTACGTCCCTAATCCAAACCGGCTAAAGATACAAAAAGCCAGGGTTAAGCCGCCGTAAAAGCCAAATAGCTCGAGAAAACCGTTCTGTGGTTTCCCCAAGCTATTCAGATTTAATTACCTATTCCGATTACTGTCGGGTTACTTTGCTGGCTCCAGAAGTTTCGGATTCGAGCGAACCAACCTGACCGAAATCGGCATGACTGGCCCCTCCAGCGTCTACATTGGCTTTTTCTATACGCATATTTGTTGCTTCGAGTTTGCAGGCACCACTCAAATCGGCTTCCAGCTCATTGGCATGACCCCGTAGCACTACGTTCGATGCGCCGGACAGATCAAGTTTAAGGTTGCTCACATCTCCATCGAATACCGTCCGGCAGGCGCCACTCATATCAATGCTCAGATCGTTGTATTTTTCAAAACCTGTCAGGCTGGCTTTCGACGCACCCGTCAGTTTTAGTTCATCAATCGCCGTGGGTACAGTAATGGTTAAACCGATGCGCTTGCGATTATTCCAGTTCAATAAACCTTTGCCATCAATGGATACTTTCAGGACTGAGCCATCAACTTTTACGTTGATATCGTCCAGATCGTCGTCACGTCCATCAGCCACGACTTTATACGTATCGCCTTTCCGGAAACGTACAACAAAGGCCCCCCCCACATCGACTTTGGAGAAAGAGGTAACGTTAAACTGACGGGTGTGGTCGCCAATACGGTCAAACTCATCACCGAGTTCATTCGTAACGGCGCTCTGCACTTCATCCGTAAGATCCGTTACGTCGTTATCTTCATCATCGTAGTCCCGATTTTTTTCGCGTGGATAGTTTATACAAACCAATCCATCGGCTTTCGTGAATTTCCAGATACTTGCTTCCATCCGATCAAACTCTTTTTCGCCAAATTCATTCCGAACAAATCGGGCAAAATCGCGGGTCATACGAAACGGTTTTTCATAAGGAATCTTCAGATCCATGTCCAGATCCTGAGCCCTGAAGCGTGCACCTGAGGCTAATTCCAACCGTTCATCGAAGCGTACGGTCGAATCTTTGATCGTATACACGTACTTGATCTGGCGGGCATTAGTCTGGGCCTCAGAACGGGTGCTCCCCTGCGCCCGGAAATATTGAACCAGATTTAACGTAGTGCCGTCATACCCTTCCATATTGATCGACGGGCGCCAGTTATTATCGTTCTCCACGTCGTTCATCGCAAAGGTTGGGATAGCTGCGGGTACGTTCAGCACCTTCGTTTCTTCGACCGTGCCCCGACGCTGGAAGCTATTGATAAGCGGGGTGACCATTCCGGCAAAAACAACTAGGCTAACCAGCCACACACCAGCTATTGTCAGGGCTGTACGGCTGCTTACGACGCTACGCATCATGATCAGCATTATTCCCAGAATAGCCAGCCCGAAGGCCGGAATTATACCAATCAGAAAAGCCGAAAGAATCATAGGGACCGAAAGGTCATCGCGAATGGCATTAATGGGTAAGTCGCCAAGATGAGCGCCTGATTCAAACCCAATAAACGCTCCCAAAACGGCCAGACAAGCAATCATCAGGGCAAACGCGACAACCAGCATAAGCACTCCGGCAAACACACGTATCACAGCAACAACGGCGTTCATGAAGGGGCCCAATACGCTACCCAGGCCGCCAATTATGGTCGCGATCGCCCGGAAGGGAAACAGCAATATGCGGGTCAGCGTACTTTCATTAGTTGGCGTTTCATTAATATTCAGGTTCTGTTTGATGCTATGCTCAATATTGGAAAGCGTGATCGGCTGCCCCTGCATTTCCATCTTTTCGGTGAGCGTATTGGCTTGCGGTGCAACCATCCAGAGCACTATATACAGAAGAAAGCCAACGCCAAAGAAAACAATACCCAGCACGAATAGTAATCGAATAACGCCCGTATCGACGCCAAAATAGGCTGCAATACCCGACGCTACGCCCCCGAGTACTTTATCTTCCGGATTACGAAAGAATTTTTTGACGGTTTTATCTTCTTCAATCGTGCTAACTCCCGGCAGGGCAATCCACATAGCAATGTAGACGATGAACGTAAAGCCGGATACGCCAGCGCCAAATTCTTGCCCCAGTGGTGGCAGGGCCAAAAATAGAATCAGGAAGATAAGTCGTACCCACACTACGTCCATGTTGAAGTAGTGAGCCAAACCAGCGCAAACCCCACCCAAGGTTTTCCGGCGCAAGTCACGTACCAACCGGCGAGGTTCAGGCGCAGGGCCTGGGGCATAGGGCATGGGGTCACCAGTTCTGGTTTGCTCTGTTTTACCCTTTGCCCCCACCCCTGCACCCTGTGCTGAGTTACGTCCACCGCTGGTTACGAGCACTTCTTCTTCCTCAACGGCTTCAAAGTCTGCCACAGAACCCATAGCCGCCGTTAGTTCGTTTACGTCCTCAAGCGATACGGCCTGTTTGTCAGCAGCTTTTAGCTTGGCAAGCAGCTTTTCAGCAATACGGTTTTCTATATCCGTAATAATTTCCTGACTGTCTTCGTAGGTGGAAAAATATTGCTGAACCGTAGTCAGGTAATTTCTAAGTTTTTCGTAGCCATCCTCTTCAATGTGAAAGATGACACCACTAATATTTATGCTTATGGTCTTTTTCATGGCTTTTGAAAAGAGAATAGGTTAAGCGTTGGTGGATGGTGTAGTTGGATCAGAAAGCGGTATCACAGGGGTCGAACCATTGGCAGGTTTTCTATGCTGCTCGGCCTTACTGACAATGGCGTTAACCGACTCAGACAATTCCTGCCAGGTTTCGTCCAGCGCTTCTAGCGAATGTCGGCCAAGGTCGGTTAAAATGTAGTATTTACGGGGTGGTCCGGAGGTCGACTCAACCCATTTATAATCGAGCAGACCTGCATTTTTTAATCGGGTTAGCAATGGGTACAGTGTACCTTCCACAACCATGATGCGGGCTGAGGTCAGCTCGTCAAGCATATCGGAGGCATACACTTCGCCCCGCGATATGATATGCAAAATGCAGAACTCCAGAATTCCTTTCCGCATTTGCACCTGAGCATTTTCAATATTCATTAGTGTGTACTGTTTTCGTGAATTTCATAAACCAAAGGTAGCATAAGGTACTATGCGATGCAAGGTACCCTGTTATTTTTTATTCTTACATCAGGACTAATGGTGAAATCTAATGATGAGTGGTAAGATGTCCGTTTCTTTCCGAACGCCAACCTCACGGTAGCGACTAAGTGCCTGAGGTGAGCGGCTGTAGCTTATCACGCAAAAGCCGGGGATGCACTATCAGGAGCATTTCCAATCCTTACAATACCCTTGCTTTAGTATATCCATGCTGCTGGATCCGCTTTTGAAATATTTCATACAGATCGTCCACTAATTCGTCTTGTAGACAGGGAGCCGTAATTCAACTCAGCAACCGCTCGGCCCAGTGTGGAGGAGCCACCTGCCTGCTTTGATGGTTTTTTCAATTCATGTCAGGTAATCAAAATCGGTTTGCGGAATACGTCGCGCTTGCTGCAAGGTTTGTTGATCCAAGATGGTTACTATAAACAAGCACTTGCTGCGCCCACACCGTTCAGCGATCGGTTCACTAAAGTGGGAATAAAGCAGTCCTTTTTCTTTTAACCGCTGCATGGTGCGGTGCGCTGAACAGCGCCTAAGCTCACAGGTCGCTCTAACCGCTGACTCAGTTCTTCCAATACGGCTACACCGTTGCCATCATCGTAAAGTCGCGCAGTTGTCAGCAGCAAAATCTTTTTGAACTCACCTAGTTGAGTACCTTTCATAAATTGATAGACTATCTATCTGATTGAAAACAGAAAGTATCTTTCCGTTTTGCAAATCAAAGACCAACAATATTATTGGGTCCTATGGACAAAAAAATGGCCATTCCATACTTTCACTGGATTCTTGTCGTCCGAAAATAGACAATGCATTGTCCTGGTTTATACAGTCCTTAGTAATTATTCTGAATATGTTAAAGCTAGTTGTAAAAGCTGATCAGAAGAGTGTAACCAGTAAGTTGGTCAACGCGTGAGCTTTAACTTAAGTGGCTCGTCAAACGCCCGAATTCCGGATACCTGAATCTCTCTTGTTCTCAAGTAGGAGCGTTTTTTGAGACCTTTGGCTAATCCTTCACTTTGCTCATTAGGGGGAGATAGTGTGCTTTTTGGATTGTTCTTCAGTTGACAGTTGAAAACGGCCCTATACCTAAATCCCAGCGCAATGACCGATAGGTTAGGGAAACGGCCTAGTGTTCAAAAAGTTGATTCGGCTGAACCGATGATTTTGTAGAATGGGGTAGCTACGTTATATCACCAATTTTATATAAACCAAGCCTTACGAAAAGCAGGCCTTGGTGACCGCTATGCCGCGAATTTATCGGCCTGGAAACAAAGATGGCCAAGGTTTTACCATCTTCCCGGAAACGAATCAGCCGAGTACACGACCAGATTGTCATACATGCAGTGCCAGCCCGTATTACGCTCTACTGGCAATTATATGTGGCATAGAATCAGCAGCCCCCGGCTTTAAATCTGTGTGGATTGAACCTCATCTGGGTTCTTTAAACAAAGCGAACGACCGAATGACTGATCCTGACGGCATCATTGAAGTAGGCTCTAAAAAAAGTATCCGGTGGCTTAACGGGGCAAATAACACTACCATCAGGCTTAGCTCGTCAATTTGAGTTTTAAGAAAATCGGATCGTTTTGACAGTGATCATCAATTAGTTGAATTACAAATGAAAAGGTCATATAGCAACTACGTTCCAGTAGAACGTAATTCGATTTTTTCATTATACATTACCTATTATTCATTCCTTATTAACCTTTGCCCGCTATGAAGCTTGTAGTTCTGTTTTTCGGACTTGTTTTTCTTTCGTTTGTCTATACCGTTCGCCCGTCGGCTGAACTGGCAGGGCGTGAATTGTCTGTGGCTGACAAGCCACTGCTCATTAAAGAAGATAAGATCGCTCAGACAATAGCCGTTTACCGTGCTGGTCAGGCAACGCCGATTGTGACGCAGGTGGCTAAAGCGGATTTTCGCCCTTATCTACACCCGATTGTTGCCCCCGATGGCAAAGGCATATTGACCGAATATAGTCCGGGCCACCACAAGCACCAGACCGGTTTATACTGGGGGTTTACCCGCGTCAACGGCCGCGATTATTTTCATCATCCGCAGAGCGATTACTGGCGTAAGGTGTCGGCCAAGGTGGTCGAAAGTAAAGGCACAACCGTAAAATGGCAAACAGTATATGACCTGCTCGACTCCACGGGAAAAGCCGTATTAACCGAAACCCAGAACTGGGCTATGCGGGAACGTAACGGTCAATACCTGCTTGATCTGGAGTGGAACGGTGAAGCCCATACCGACGTAACGATTGGCAAGTACGATTACGGCGGTTTGTTTCTGCGAATGCCCTGGAAACCCGGCATGGCTGGCGAAGTTGTAAATGCGGCTCGGCAACGTAATGGAAAAGCCGAAGGGCAGTCGGCCCCATGGGTAGATGTGGGGATGCAGGTAGAAGGGCGTAGCGACTGGGCGCATGTCGCCATTTTCGACCACCCCCAGAACCGAAATTATCCCACCCCCTGGCGCGTAGATGACCAGTTAGGCATTGGTCCAGCGCGAGCCCGCAAAGGCGACTGGAACATCAAAAAGGGTGCTACGGAGATTCTAAAACATGAGATTGTGGTGTACACAGGTACGCTTAACGACGTAGCGCTGACAAAAACCTATGGTGAGTTTACCGGCAGTAAATCAGATTATTCAACGGCTTCGCTGTGGGGAGTTGCCCAGCGCGAAGGCCGCGAAGCGAAATTTCTGACCCCAGCAGAAGCCGTAGCTGCAATGACCGTAGCAAAAGGGTATCAGGTGAACGTGTGGGCCTCGGAACCGATGATGACCCAACCTATGGCGTTTTGTTGGGACGACCGGGGCCGACTCTGGATTGCCGAAAACCGCGATTACGAATCACGCGGGAAAGGATTTTCTAACGCGGGCGACAGCCGGATTCTGATTCTGGAAGATACTAACCACGACGGCATAGCCGATACCCGCAAGGTATTTATGGAAGGCCTCGCTTTTCCGGCAGCTATTGCGGTTGGTATGGGTGGGGTGTTTGTAGGGGCTCCGCCGAATCTGCTGTTTATACCGGACAAAAATGGCGACGATAAAGCCGACGTTGACAATATTGAAGTTCGGCTGACGGGATGGGGAATCCGCGATCGGCACGAAACCCTCAATAGCTTTCACTGGGGACCAGATGGCTGGCTTTACGGTTGTCAGGGTTTTGCTACTCCTTCAAAAATACGTAAGCCAACCGGCAAAGGGCGCCTATACCGCCATAAAGACCCATTTCCTGACGATATTCTGCAAGGCGAAGGGACAGATATTAACGGTGGTGTCTGGCGGTACCATCCTACCAAAGACCGCTTTGAAGTAGTGTCGCATGGCTTCAGCAATCCGTGGGGTATCGACTACGATGCTAATGGTCAGATTTTCATCACGGCCTGCGTGATTCCTCACCTCTGGCACATTATTCCGGGTGGTATTTACCATCGGCAGGGTGGACAGCACTTCAATCCGTATGTCTATAATGACATCAAAACAATTGCCGACCACAGCCACCGCTCGGCACATGGCGGGGCTCGGATTTACCAGTCTGATGCGTTTCCGAAAGAGCAACAGGGCCGAATTTTTATGGCCAATATCCACGAACACGGCATTCTAACTGACGTATTGGAGCCGAAAGGATCGGGTTTTGTTGGGCATCATAGCGAAGATTTTATGATGGCGAATAATGCTCAATGGGTTGGTTTTAGCCTTGAAATCGGCCCCGACGGTGGACTTTACGCTCTCGACTGGCACGACGCCGATATCTGCGGTTCCGACGTGTTGAATCAGGAGACCGGTCGTATTTTCCGTATAACACCCACGAATTTACAAACGCAGAACTGGCCCGACCGATACGGGGATTTGAGTAAACTAACGGACGAGCAATTGGCCTCACTGCAAACAAGCCCTAGCGATTGGCACGCCCGTCGGGCAAGAATTATTCTTCAGGGACGGGCTACTCAAGGGAAATTGGATGCAGCAGCTATTGACCGCCTAAACTCCCTCTACGACAAATCGTCCAATTCGGGCTATCGGTTACGGGCAATGTGGGCATTGCACATTACGGAAAATCTATCGGTTGAGCAACTGAAAATGGCGTTATCCGATAAATACCCTTACGTTCGGGCCTGGGCAATACAACTGTTGTGTGAAGATAAAAGTCCTACCTCGGATGTGTTGGTGCAGTTTGCTACAATGGCGCGGCAGGATAAATCACCAATAGTGCGGCTGTATCTCGCGTCAGCCATGCAACGCCTACGTAACGATACACGCTGGACATTGGCAGAGGGACTGCTGACTCATGCTGAAGATGCAGCAGACCATAATTTACCAAAACTTATCTGGTATGGTATGGAACCACTGGTGAAGGAAAATACCAGCCGTGCGCTTGAATTAGCTACAAAAAGTCAGATTCCGATGGTAACGCAGTTTATTGCCCGTCGGGTGGTGGATGCACAGGCCGTTAATTCATTAGTGACAACGATTGGCAAATTGCCCAAAAATCGCTTAAACCTGCTGGAAGGGATGCGGGATGCTTTGGAAGGCCGCTACGACCTGTCAGCTCCGGCCAACTGGAAAACCGTATATGCTAAACTGAAAACAGATGGTACAACGTCTAAACTGGCGACGGACATAAGCGGTCAATTTGGCGGCACAGAAATGGCTACCAAATCAATGACCTTGTTGAAAGAACCGAAGACGCCCTTGGAAAACCGAAGGAAAGCGTTATTGGCACTGGCTTCGCAGCAACGCCCGGAGTTAGTCAAAGAGTTGCCGGAATTACTCAACAGCACCGATTTACGACTCGACGCCATCCGCTCAATTGCCAGTTATGACAATGAATTACTCGGAAAATTGCTTCTCGACCGCTACCCTGGTTTCACTACGTCGGAGAAACGAGAAACTGTTCAGACGCTGGCTTCCCGCCCAAAATACGGCTGGCAACTCACACAGGCTATCGCCAAAAATATCATTCCTAAACGAGATATACCGACGTTCGTAGCCCGTCAATTGCGCCGGGTGGTGGGCAGCGGATTTGTGGAAGTTTGGGGACCTATCGACCACGTAGCGATGGATGAAAAAGCCTACGCTCGATACAGAAATTTGCTCACTGAAGAATCCGTAGCTGGTGCTAACGCTATTAAAGGACGAGTGGTATTTCAGAACACTTGCGGCCCCTGTCACAAAATGTATGGCGAAGGGGGCATCATAGGCCCCGAACTAACGGGTTCCAACCGGGCTAACCTGGATTACCTCCTGGGGAATATTCTGGACCCCAGCGCCGAAATCCAAGACGATTACAAAATGGTGGTTGTAACAACCCGTGACGGCCGAACGTACATCGGTAATGTAGCAAAGGAGAACGAGCGTCAGCTAACCCTACGCGTTATTGGTCAGGATGCGGTAGTTATCAACAAAGCTGATATTCAATCACGCGAGGTAAACCCCGCTTCCATGATGCCAACAGGACTATTGGATCCGCTTTCGGAAACCGAAATCAAGGATTTAGTAGCGTTTCTACGCACCACCACGCAGGCGAAAATGCCAGTCAGTCGGAAGCCATAGGGATAGTTCTGTCTACAAGAACGGCACGGGCCGCTATGTTCAGGTAAGCAAAGCCATTGCCGACCAGAACATAGCGGGGCCGGCAGTGCGGTTGTGTGCCTTACCTATAACAAATTGGGTATCTTGGGTACATACTATACGTATCAGATTCGGCTATTTCCGCGACGGCGGTCTGATTCTGCCTGTGTTTAGAAAAGATAGTCTGCACCTTACGGCGACGATTTTTCACTAATACCTTATGAACTCGTAGCAAATCAAACAACACATCTCGACCCAGCTTCAACTGCCGTTTCCGAATAAAATTCTGACTCAGCACCCGTAATTTCCAGTACCTGATTGGGGTGCTGAGCGCGGTGAAACAACAATTGTTGAATGACCTTCAATAGCTCCCATCTCGTTAACAACAAACCTTATTTTGCGGCCATTACCGGTATAATTACTTCGCTCCCTTTGACACTGAACCGATAAACACTCTCTTTTTCATCCCATTCCTTGACGACTGGAACGATACGTGTTCGGCGGGGGCTTACTTTGTCGGATGCATTGTGAATGTGGTATACGTAATACAACTGCTTATCAATCCCTTCAAATAAGTCACCATGCCCTGAGCCGTTTTCGCCAACGATTGACCGATGAATAATCGGGTTATTTTTATACTTCACCCAAGGCCCATAGGGCGAATCGGCTACGGCATAGCCAATGGCATAGTCGATGTTCTGAAAATGGTTGGCGGAATAAAACAGGTAATATTTGTTCTTCAATTTTAGTACGGTAGGCCCCTCCATAATGGGCGCTGATTTGTAGTTAGGCGTTGCCTCCCAGGGCTCGGTCTGGTCAAAACATCGTTTCAGAGTTTGAGGATTAATCGTTCCGCTTTTCAGGTCAAACTCGGCTACATACAGGTAATTGCCTTTATCAAAACGTACATGGTACAGGTAATAGGAACCGTCGGTATCCTTGAAAAGATAAGAATCGATATTTTTCTGGGAGCCATCAATGGGGCGAACTTCTTGTTGGCGAAAAGGACCCAACAACGATTCCGACTTGGCCAATGCGGTTTGTTCATCGGCCGTATACGTCAGATAATACGTGCCCTTATCGTTGAGGATTTGGGGTGCCCAAAATCCCTTGGTGCCGAAGGTATGGTCGCCTTTGGTTAGGATTGTGCCCAATGAATCGATTGCCTTGGCTGGCACAGCCCATGTTTTGAGATCCTTTGATGCTAACAAAGCAAATCCGGGCGGTCCTTCGTTGCCACCTTTTGTGCCGGTCAGGTAATAGGTGCTCCCCTCCACATAGATGGTTACATCAGCCCAGAAAATTTCCTGCTCAACCTGGGCAGATGCGTGCCGGACAGCCAGTGAGAGGATCAAATAAAGAAAATTAGCCTTCATTTTGGGAGTATCGTGTAATATACGAATGCCACTCAGGTCGTTCTGAAAAAATACTCGATTACATTCTGACGCCAGACCACAACGTATCGGTGCGGCCTGGTAAATGAACTTATAATTGGCAACTGTGCAACGGACCAACCCATTGTGCTCGCTCCAACGTAGTAGCGACAACGGCAGGGCCCACCAGCCAAAATTGGAGCTTCAGCAGGCGCCTACACCCTGACTTATTAAAAGGCCCGCTTGACCAATCCAACTAACTTCTCAATGATAAACCCGATGACAAGCCCGGCCATTGCCAAAACCAGCGCTTTAGCAAACCAGGCCAACACCGGCATGGAGGATAAGCTCTGTTCCAGCGCATGCAGTGCATGAGCGGTGAACGGGAGGCCATGGGCAATAATTTCGGCACCGACCCAAAGCATAGCGGCTGTACCGATGTAACCCAGCCAATTCAAAAAATGCGGCATAAATTTTACAATGCCACGGCCTATTTTTTGAGTGGCAGGAGAGTGCTGAGGGTCAGCCAGGTGCAGTCCAATATCATCGGCTTTAACAATCAAGCCAACAAACCCATAGACGGCCAGCGTAATAAAAACCGCTACCGCCACCATCACTACAATCTGGTTCACCAGTGCCTGACCGTTTACCTGGCTATAGGCAATGGCCATGATTTCGGCCGACAAAATAATATCGGTACGAACCGCACTACCCACGCGTTGCTTCTCCAGTTCCTGGGGGGTAATCTCTATGACCTGCTCTTGCTTCGTGTCCCCATCGGGGTGGCTGAACAGAGAATGGACCTTTTCATAGCCTTCAAAACATAAATAAGCTCCGCCTACCATTAAAATAGGTGTGATCGCCCAGGGGGCGAAGTAGCCAAGCAACAAGGCGGCTGGAGTTAACAGCAGGAGTTTGTTGATCAGCGATTTTTTAGCAATCTGATAGATAATTGCCAGCTCCCGCGACGGGTCGAGTCCTACTACATATTTGGGTGTAACGGCCGTATCATCGATGACAATACCCGATACTTTCCCGGTCGTTTTAGCGACTTGAGTGGGCACGTCATCTAAACTGGCGGCACTTGCTTTTACCAAAGCCGAGATATCATCTAATAAAGCAAAGAGTCCTGAAGGCATCGTTAAAACATTGGCTACTTCTAAAATTACGGGAGCGGATGCAGGGATGGAATCCTGGATTTTTGGGCTCTGTCCATCTGGGGTACCCCTGAGAGCAGACCGGTTGGTGTCAGGCCGCTGCTTTTGTTCAAACAAACATTAGTCTATCCACTCCTTTTTATCAACCTTCTCGTTAGTTTAACCGACTTAGGGGGCGAAAGTTGGCAACTAGTTGCAAATCTATTCCTATTTCTCAACACCTATTGATGATTCTGTCAAGTTGTTTGTACGCTTTGATATGTATATAGCTGATTATTGGTGCTAACGATTAAAGTCTATTCATTGAGTTAAGCCCGTTATAAACCTATGGGTGCGCTTTTTGCCTGTCAAGACAAGCTATAACTGTTTTCCTGAGTCGTAATTAGCGTAACTTTATCAAGCTTTTCATGGACATTTCCAGATAGGTTTGATGAAAGTCCAATTCGGGAGATTTCCCATAACAACCATTCTTAGCAGGGCTGGCTTCCGCTCGCCGACTGGGTTAGCTATTCGGTCGTCCCAAAGGATTAGCCAAAACAGTTGAACAGAAAGCCCGGATTGATGAAAATTCCATAGGAAGGCAATTATTCAGAGGAACAAGCCGCCAGGGAGATTCACATCTCCAAGACTAAAAGTGGCTATCCTATTTTTTCGATTGAGCAAGCTGAATGACAAATTCCGTTCCCTGCCCCTCCTTACTAGTGACTTGTATGGTCCCCTGATGCACGTGGGTAACTATATCATGGCTCAGCGATAATCCTAAGCCAGTCCCCTCCCCGGCCGGTTTAGTGGTAAAAAAGGGCTGAAAGATTTTGGCTTTCACCATTTCGCTCATACCGGTGCCGTTATCTGCAACACGGATTTCGACCACCTGGCGATTGACTGGCACCTGGGTCTGCCGTGTGCTGACCCAGACGGTAGGTGTATACTCAGCTAAACCCGCTTTGCTCTGCTCATTGACCGCATAAAACGCATTAGTAAACAGATTCAGAAATACCCGACCCAGCTCCCCCGGCACGACATCCACCTTACCTAGTGTGGTATCAAAGTTGGTTACCAATCGGCACTGGAATGTCTTGTCTTTGGAACGTTGCCCTTGGTAAGCCAATCGCAGATACTCCTCCGCTAGCGCATTTAAATCAGTTGGTTTGCTCTCCCCACTACTAGTTCGGGAGTGGTCTAACATGCCCTTGACAATGCGGCTGGCGCGCTGGCCGTGCAGGGTGATTTTTTGCAAATTCTGGGTCAGATCGCCCAGCAGTTCCTCAACACTGCCTTTGTCGTCTTGTGGCAAGTGAACAAACGGCCCTTCTTTAAATTCCTCAATCAGTTCGGTGCTCACTTCCGAAAAGTTATTGACGAAGTTTAACGGATTTTGGATCTCGTGAGCGATGCCCGCCGTTAGCTCCCCTAAACTGGCCAGCTTTTCTTTCTGAATCAGTTGAGCCTGCGTGGCTTTCAATTCGTTCAGGGACTGACTCAGTTGGGCGGTACGGCTGCTTACCTGTTGTTCAAGAGTATCCTTCTGAGTAGTTAACAGGTGTTGCTTCTCCTGTTCCTGGGCCAGCGTCTGAGCTGAAAGCGCTTCGACCTGGAGCAGCTTATCGGCCAGGGCATAATTAGTTTGAGCAAACCGTTTAGCCAGAAACAGGGTCACGCTAATCGGAGAGCTAAGCGTGCTTAGATTGTAAAACACATTAAGCAGGATGTGTTTGGTGAAGAGACTCACTGGTAGCAGTGGTACAGCCAGGTAGGCTAGCAAAAAGATAATGAAACCAATCGCCCCAGCGGTGAGGATTCCGTATTCTGAACCTCTTTTTCGGGTGGCCAGCAAGAGCAGTCCTGTTGACTGAACATCGGTCAGCAACAGGGCTAAAAAAGTACTCAGCCCGTCGGGCATGTTTACCTGTAGAGTGTATAAAACAACATACCCACTGAAAACCAAAAGAGCTCCATAAAAGAGCACCCCGATCGGCTTATTAAAAATGCTGTAAACAGCTCCCAGAAAGGCAAGATGGGTCACAAAGAAAAGTACCAATTGCACAATAGCACTCTGCATGCGCAGTGGTACATTATGAACGAATTGATAGATAAGTGGCTGATTCAGATACGCCCAGGCGGCAAAGAGGCAGTAAAGGCCAAACCAGGCGTTCACTTTTTGTGCTGGATACCATTTATAAAAAAGTAAATGCAGCAGGGATAGAATCAGAAACAACCCTCCCTTGAAATAATCTAAAAACGTAATATCAAAATTACCTGCGCTATCGAGCCGATAGTGGTTGCGTTGGTCTGCCTGGTGAAGCTTAATGAGCAGAAAAGGAATCGGCTGGCCCCAAAATTTCAAATAAGGAACGCCCGGTTGCTGCGCAAAGCGTACCGCCAGCACCTGGCGAGGCTGGGCGTCTAATTTAAAGTGGGTGGTTTGCCAAAGTGCCTGGTCTGCTCCCGACGGATTGTAGGCTTCAACTTGGTCGGGGTTGGCGCTCACGCGTCCAAACTGGCCAATGAGTCGTCCGTTCAGGTAGATCTGAGAAGCAACCTGCTGATCAACCAGAAGGCTGACCACCCGGTTTGTTAAGCTGGAATCGATCTGGAGATGGAGCCGTAACCAGCCGATGTGAGTTTGTTGTATCTGCGCCAGATCAGTGATGTTCTGGCTAGGGTCGATAGCCGGCCAGCTTCGATCATTGGCATCCGTCTTTGCCCAATCCGGATTGTCACCCGGCTGCCATTGCCAGCCCTTATTGAGCACAATGCCTTGGTGGGGTAAACTATCAACGCGAAATACAGTCTGGCACAGCGCTTTCCCCCCAGTCAGGTAAAGAAGAGCAAGAAGTAGCAATAACTTCATGAGCGAGCCCGTGGAGGTCAAGGAAGGTATAAGCTTAATGACAAAAGGATACTGAATATACTTTATGTAGATCAATTGCTCTCAAAAAGCCTCGGATTTATTTATTGTCCGTTGTTAGTAAACATGTTTCTATTCAGGATAATAATGCAATATCTCAATTGTCCACTTAGAGGAATCCTATTATTCGAGAGAATCATTACTGTAGGCGTGCTCGTCCCACTGGCTCTACAGGCCATTAAGTAAATTGCCCCGGTCCACCCCTTTTTTCAACTCAATGACGACTACGCTACTAGTTATGATGAAGTACAGCCTGATGACGTTTCTTTTTGTACTGGGTACCCTGGTGACACAGGGGCAGCCGAATGACTTGGCTGACCAGGTCGTAATTACCTCCAGAAAAGGGAAAACCCAGCTATCCAATCAGGCCAATGGGAACCTGCAGCTAAACGTATCGCCAAAGTATGTCCGTAAGTATAAAGCCGCCGGATTGGTTCGTTATAGCGACTTCGGCGCTAAAGGTGATGGAAAAACCGATGATATAGACGCCATCGCTGCGACCCATGCCTTTGCCAACCAGCACGGTCTGTTGGTTAAAGCCGATCCGGGCGCCACTTACTACATTGGCGGCAGAGAACGTACCGCGCTCATCCGCACCGACACGGATTTCAATACGGCATCCTTTCTGATTGACGATACCCAGGTACAAAATCGTAATGCGTCGGTATTCACAGTCAGTTCAGAGCGCCAGCCCTTTAAGCTCGAAAACATAATAACCCTAAAACGAAACCAGCCTAAAATTGACGCGTCTTTGCCGGGCCCCTGTCTGATCACCGTTACCAATGCGAACGTAAAGCAATACATCCGGTTTGGGCTCAACCAAAACAATGGATCGTCGCAGACCGATATTTTTGTCGTCGACAAAACAGGCAAGGTTGATATGAACGCCCCCATCCTCTGGGATTTCGACCAGATTACCGACATCTCCGCACTGCCCATCGACGAGAAACCGCTAACGGTCAAGGGGGGACATTTCACAACAATTGCCAACAAAGCCGAATCGAAATACACCTATTATAACCGAAACATCGCCATCAGACGATCTAATGTGCTGGTTGAGGGGCTTGAGCATCGTATCACAGGCGAACAAGACCAGGGTGCGCCATACGGAGGTTTCATCAACATTGGCGACTGCGCTTATGTTACAATAAAAAACGCCATCCTGACCGGACACAAAACCTATAGCACCATTGGTGCGGCCGGTAAGCCGGTCTCTATGGGCACCTACGATCTTTTAGCCAACCGCGCACTGAACATATCCTTTGTGAACTGCAGCCAAACCAACGACATCAACGATAATACGTACTGGGGCATTCTGGGTTCTAACTTCTGTAAAAATCTTGTTTATAATCGGTGTATTCTCTCGCGGTTCGATGCCCATCAAGGGGTGGCCAATGCCACTATCCGCAACTCCACCCTGGGTCATATGGGGATCAACGCCATTGGCAGTGGACTCTTACTGGTGGAAAATTCAACTATTCGCGGCAGAAGTCTGGTCAACCTGCGCCCCGACTATGGTAGTAGCTGGCAGGGAGAGCTCGTAATCCGCAACTGTGTATTCGTGCCGGCAGGCGGTAAATTCACCCATGCCGACCTGATAAGCGGTTCCTATTCGGGTCAGCATGATTTTGGCTACACCTGCTATATGCCGGAACGAATCACCATTGAGAATCTACGCATCGACGACGCCGGGCACGGGGGAAATTACCAGGGCCCTGCCCTGTTCGCCAATTTTAATCCGCAACTGACAGATAGTTCCTACCGCGAGAAATTCCCCTATGTCATCACTAAAGAGGTTATTCTCCGAAACGTAACGACCAGCAGCGGAAAAGCGCTGCGACTCAGCGACAATCCGTTCATGTTCCGTAATGTAAAGGTTATCAAAGAACCGTAAAACCGGCACTACGTCATGGCCATACTCAACGAGTCAACTTGTTTGTTACAGACAATCGTCGAAGGGTATCAGCGTTTGCTCGCGAAAATGGCTTCTTGCTAAGCAATGATTCTCATTTGACCTGTTTTAACGGGCGCCCCTTAATCTAACCACATAAACAAGATGCACAAACCGTTTCTTTTTAGCTCACTATTGGCAGCAGTTGCCATTGCCATACTGGTGGCGATGCCTGGCTATGCACCAATCCATCTTGATGACGCTAAATCAGAGCCCCCCGTCCAGCGCCCAAATGTTATCTTCGTTATTTCGGACGACCACACCTCCCAGGCCATCAGTGCGTATGGAAGCAAGCTGGCCAGAACGCCTAACATCGATCGCATTGCCAGAGAAGGCGCTATTCTCTACAACAACGTAGTGGCCAACTCCATATGCGGCCCTAGCCGCGCTACGTTACTGACTGGCCAGTTTTCGCACCGGAACGGCTACAAATTCAATGAGAAAGTCTTCGACATCAGCCAGCCGGTATTCCCGGAAGAATTGCAGAAGAACGGTTATCAAACGGCCTGGATTGGCAAAATGCACCTGGGTAGCCTGCCGCACGGTTTCGATTATTTGAATATACTGCCGGGGCATGGCAGCTATTACAATTCTGATTTTGTCGATTCAAATAATAAAACGACACGTCATCCTGGCTACGTTACCGACGTAGTGACGAGTCTGTCGACTGATTGGCTGGATCGCCGGGATACCTCAAAGCCCTTTTTTCTAGTAGTTGGTCATAAAGCAACGCACCGGGAGTGGATGCCAGCGCTCGAAGACCTGGGCGCTTACGATAACGTCACGTTTCCTATACCCGCTACGTTCTATGACACCTATAAGGGACGCTTAGCAGCTCAAAAGCAGGATATGACCATAGAAAAAACGATGATCCTAAAAACCGATCTGAAAGTGCACGGTGAGTATGAGGTGGATGAAACCAAGGTGCCGGAGGAGAAAGCACGGTTGAGAAAGATGCTGTATGGAGATGCAGAGACTACCCCCGCCCAGGAGAGCCAGCTGGACACCTACGTTCGGGAAGGCTCCTATAAGCGGCTTACGCCTGAGCAGAAAAAAGTATTTTCGGACTACTATGCAAAAATCTCGAAGGAGTTTGATGAGAAGAAATTAACAGGCAAGGCCTTAACGGAATGGAAGTATCAGCGGTATCTAAAAGATTATCTATCCACAGCCAACTCTCTGGATCGCAACATTGGCAAACTGCTCGATTATCTCGACAAAAAAGGCCTTTCTAAAAATACCGTGGTCATTTACACGTCAGATCAGGGCTTTTACCTGGGCGAGCACGGCTGGTTCGACAAACGATGGATTTACGAAGAGTCACTCAAAACGCCGTTTGTCATCCGGTATCCGGGCGTTATCAAACCGGGTAGTCAGGTGAAGCAGATAGTATCCAATGTAGACTGGGCACCAACGCTGCTCAGCCTGACGGGTACCCGTATTCCGGGCTATATTCAGGGCGAATCGTTCCTGCCCGTCTTAAAAGGCGAAAAGACCGGAGCGCCGGCCCGTCCCTGGCGAGATCAGGCCTATTACCACTATTATGAGTACACCCAGACCCATCACGTATCGCCCCATTTTGGTTTGCGTACAAAACAATATACGATCGCCCGATTTTATGGACCGGAGGATTTCTGGGAACTGTACGATATTCAGAAAGACCCTCAAAATATGCATAATCTGTATGGACAGAAAGGATACGAAACCCTTACAGCTAACCTGAAAAAAGAACTAAGAGCTGAAATCGTAAAATATAAAGATGACGAAGCACTGAAATTAATGGATGCTTCTCCTCGCTAGCCGTCTACCTGATACGTCCACTAGATAGGATTGTGAAGCATTGACACTTCAGACAGGGATCATAAAAAGCTGTTACGTTGCTATTCATGTTTACTTTAGAACGTATCTGACTCAGGTTATAAATTGGGGGAAAGTCAGTATTTCCAGGCGCTAAAGAACACTGAAAGACAAAAAGCTCTCCGAGATTCCGCGAGAGCTTTTTGTCTTCTACTGCAATGATTACTTCTTGTTAGCACGCTGGTTTTTTTGATACACTCGTAATCATTTAATTATAGCCCGGATTCTGTGTGAATTCCGTTTTGTTTTGCAATACGTCAATTTCAACGCGGGGAATTGGACGGATCAAGTGGAACGGTTTTACATTGGCCGCAGCATCTGGATTATACTTCGTCAGTCGCTCGATGAGCTTTCCGGTACGTTTCAGATCGAACCAGCGCAATTGTTCGCCCACAAATTCGCGGGCGCGTTCGTCCAGCAGAAAATCGAGCGTTACGTCGGCGGCTGTTACGGTCATCTGCTCGCTTTTGCCGGGCAAAGCCGCCCGTTTTCTCACTACGTTGACATACTCGGCCGCTTTTGCTGTATTGCCCGATTTCATACTGGCCTCTGCGGCAATCAGATACATCTCGGACAAACGTAGTACAAACGCATCGCGCTTGCTGTTTACTACGTCCTTCGCCGAACGGCTGGGATCGGCAAATTTCCAGAGACCTGCATAACGCCAGCGCGGAATGACGGGCACTCCATTTGCCTGATACACATCGTTGACATCATAAATCGTATACGGCTTCGACTTACGATACGTATCTGTCACTGCCCGCTTCGAAACCACCGCAATGGTATCGCCCAGCTTCATGCCCGGTTGTAACGTATTGGCATCATTGGCAAACCACACCGTCCGGAACGAGCCATTCCAGCGGGCATCTTTGGTTTCGTCGTAGAGATCGAGCAGATATTTGGAAGGCATATATTGCATCAAAGACCGACCCGTTTCCAGATCGTATTGCCAGCCTTTTAGCCCATTGAAATACGGGATAAACATCAGGTGCCCGTGATGCCCCCCTTCCCACAGCCAGTAATACCCCAGATCATCGTACCGACCGTAGTCATTGAGGGTATTATTCTCCGCGTAATTGACAAACCAAATCACTTCCTTGCTGGTACTGCCGCTGCTGTTGGCAATGTTCCAGAGCGCTTTGTAATCGTCTGTCAGTTTGAAATCGTAATTTTTAATGACGCGCTCGGCCATCGCCAGGGCCTCGGCATTTTTCTCACGGGTCAGGTACACACGAGCCAGGAAAGCGGCCACAGCCGGTTCCGTAACCCGTCCGCCCTGTGGTGCCACAACCCCTTTCAGATTAGTCAGCGCCGTTTCCAGATCGCTGAAAATGAGTTTATAAACCTCATCGACAGGAGCGCGTAAGGCCGTTATTTCAGGCGCTACCGTTTCCTGCGTACGTAGCGGAATGTTGCCGAACGTTTCGACCAGATGGTAATAATAAAAAGCACGTAGAAACCTTACTTCTCCCTCGCGAGCCGCCTTCAGATTGTCAGACAGTGGAGATTCTTTGATCCGGGCGATGGCCGTATTGCAGGCGTTGATACCCCGATAAAAGCTTTTCCAGACGAAAATCAGTCCGCCTTCGGTTGCCTGAAGGTTCGAATTGTAATCGTAATACGGATAGGCACCATTGGCCGTATTCCCAAAAAGCAATTCATCGGTACCGGCTTCGGTCAACAGATAGCCTACCGTTTTGCCGTACCAGATACGCGTGGGTGCGTAGCAGGCATTAACCAGACTCTCAATGCCTTCGGCAGTCTTGTAGAAACCTTCGGCCGTGACGGTATTTTTATTGGTTTCTTCCAGAAAATCGGAGCAGGAATACAGCCCTAAAAGTCCGGTGCCAAGCACCGAAAGGAATATATAGTTCAGGATTTTTTTCATGAGTAAAGTTCGTAATGATTACGTCTCAGCCAGGTTCAGGTAAATGGTTAGAAACCGATGTTCAGTCCAACGATGAGTTGTTTGGTGAGCGGAAAATCGACCGAGCCGCCCCGTTCAGGATCGTAATCCTTTAGCTTGCTGAAGGTGAAAAAGTTTTTCGCCGTCGAATAGATCGTTACGTTGGCCAGGGGCGTCTTTTTCAACAGATTACGCGACAGATTGTAACTCAACCGGATGTCTTTAATTTTCCAGAACGACCCATCGATGTAGCCGAGTGTCGAGATATACTGATCGGTTCGGCTCAGCCACGGGCGTGGATAGGCGTTGGTGGGATTTTCGGGCGTCCAGTAGTCAACCACAGCCGCCGTTCCACCGGGGTAAAAATAACCCAGATACTGACTGTTGATCATCTGTCCGACACGGGCGTACACCAGCACCGACAGGTTAAAATTGCCGTAGGTGAAGTTATTTGTAATCCCGCCCGACCATTTCGGTGATGCCTGTCCCAGCACAACCCGGTCGTCACTGGCCGTAATTTTACCGTCATTGTTCTGATCACGCACTCTAATTTCGCCGGGCACCTTGTTGTAGGTAGTTGCTACGTCTTTCTCGCTGGTTTGCCAGATGCCGACTTTCTCATAATCATAGAACACACGTAGTGGCTGACCAATAAACCAGGCTTTTGATACGTCGTTACCGCCAACACTCAGAGCCACAATCTCTTCCTTGAACGTAGCCAGATTCAGATCCGTCGACCACGAGAATTTAGGGGACGTAACGTTACGGGTTGAAATCAGCAGATCGACCCCTTTGGTTTTGGTTTTTCCGACGTTCGCTACGGTCGTGCTATAGCCCGTCAGCGAGGGCAGAATCCGGTCCATCAGCAGATCGCTGGTGTTGGTATTGTACACGTCAACAGAACCCGTTACGCGTCCTTTGAAAAATCCGAAATCAAGTCCTACGTTCACCGTCGCCGTTTTTTCCCAGCCTAAATCCTTGTTGGCAAGTAACTTAGGCCAGTAACCAAAAGCGGGGGTTTCATCAAACGAGTAGGCAATCCGGCTCAATCCGCCCTGCGTCTGATAAGCGGCAATGGCGCTGTTTCCCGAAATACCGTAGCTGGCTCTGAACTTCATTTCAGAGAACAGATTCCCCACACCACTCATAAACGACTCATCAAGTGCACGCCACGCCAGCGCTACCGATGGGAAATAGGCCCACTTGTGCCCCTCGGCCAGTACCGACGCACCATCGGCACGTAGCGAAGCTGTCAGCAAGTATTTGTCCTTGAACTTATAATTCAACCGACCGAATACCGAGGCCAGCGAACTTTCGACCATACTGCTGTTGGTGATGATGTCTTTGGTGTTGGTGTTCAGGTTGTAAAACAGCGACGACGAAAAGGGCTGATCTTTCCCCTCTCCCGAAAAATTCACCGTCTTATAGCTGATCATACTCGTTCCAACCATTCCATTAAACGAGTGACTATTAATCGTTTTGGTGTAGTTCAGTACGTTCTCCCAGGTCCAGTTCCGGTTTTTAGCATCAATTAACGCCGATCGCGAATAGCCACTGTTTACGCCCGCCAGCGTCGTGTTTTTTCCTTCAAAAATGCCCTGCTGGCTATTGGCGATGTCGATGCCGAAGCTGGAACGTAGCGACAGATTGTTCAGGATTGACCACTCGCCAAAACCAAGCATAAACACGCGGCTGCTGGTGGTCTGGTTGGAGTAATTGTCGGGGCTTTCGTCGAGCAACGGATTGTAGACCAGCGTACCAGGAAACGGATAGGTTTTGATAGAGCCATCTTCGTTATACGGAACACCCAGCGACAGGTTTTTCTGAAGATTCCAGAAACTGGTGTTCCGTCGTTGCTGGGTCGATGAGTTGAAATTCAGCACCATCCCGACCTTGAGGTTATTCAAAACCTGGTGATCGAGGTTGAGGTGCTGCACAAACCGACGTAGCTGATCGTATTTCAGCAAACCTTTTTCATTGAAATACTCTGACGACAGGCGAAACTTCGTTTTTTCGTTCCCTCCCGATATTGCTACGTGGTTACTCTGAACGCTGCCGCGGTGAATCATCAGGCTCACCCAGTCGGTATCGATGCCTTTGCGAATGTTGTCCATCTGCACGTTGAAAATCTTCTCATCGTCGGCGAGGCTGCTCCACTGACCAGCGGCCCGATAGGCTTCGCGCGTCATGGCAACGTATTGCTCTGTATTGGTAACGTGCTGATACGCAACCGGATCGTTGACACCGTAGTAGTTGTTGAACTCTACTTTGGTTTTACCGGCTTTCCCGCTTTTGGTCGTAATCAGGATAACGCCGTTCGCACCGCGCGATCCGTAAATGGCCGTAGACGACGCATCTTTCAGCACTTCCATTGAGGCAATATCGTTCGGGTTGACATCGATGTAGGAGCCGTACTGAATCCCGTCGACCAGAATCAGCGGCTGGTTGGATGCGTTCAGCGAACGGTTGCCACGGATAGTAAAATTGAGCGGAGCGCCTGTTTCACCACTGCTACGTGTCAGGTCCATACCGGCTACTTTTCCCTGCAAGGTTTCGAGTGCGTTCACCACCGGTGTCGAGGTAATCTGCTGTTCTTTAATCGACACAACCGAGCCCGTCAAATCGCGTTTCTGAACCTGACCATACCCCACCACGACCACTTCTTCCAGCGAATTCTGATCGGGCTGCATAGTCAGCGTCAGCGTCGACTGATTGCCAACCACTACGTCCTGGCTTTTATAACCTACAAATGAGAGCGTCAACGTAGCACCCGCATCGGGTATGTTTAGCCTGAATTGTCCTTTGGCGTCGCTGGTGGTTCCGCGTGTGGTGCCTTTGATCACAACACTCACGCCCGGCAGTTTCTCGCCTTTTTCATCGATCACCGTCCCCGAAACTGCCCGTTCCAGCAGTTCCGGTTCGGTCAACGTAGCGTCGGCTTTGGCTTCGGCGTCCTGCACGATGCTGTCCAGCACAATCTGCCCGTTTATGATCCGATACGTCAGGTTGAGCGGTTTCAGCAATTGCTCAAGCGCATCTTCCAGCCGGACATTGGTCAGGCGAATCGTAACGGGTCGGTCGGCGCCGATGTTGCGGGAGCTGTACACAAATTTCGTTGTAGTCTGCTTCTCAATCTGAAGCAGCACCGTACGCAGTCGCTGCCCCTCGGTATGCAGCGATACAGACTTATTGAGGAGTTCCTGGGCCTGCCCATCGAAACCATACGAGAGCCCCACGAACGTAATCAGCAAAAAGAGTTGAATAAAAGACAGTTTCATAAGCAGCAGAAAAAACGGTATACGTCGGCTGCATGACCAGCCCGGTAGAGCTGCATCAAATTTTTTCATACCTTTAAGGGTTTGTTAAATGGACGATTTGACAAATAATCCCTCGGTCGATGGGCAGTGCAATGCCATAGACGAGTAGCTGGCAGGCTATGAGGGAGACTTCTGAAGCTGGTTATGGTGCAAACATGACCAGCTTTCTTTTTGGCGGGGAACGTAGCGGATTTACATAGGCGTTGGGTTTAGGAAGTAATGCGTAATGTAGACTACTCGTCATTCATGAACTGATTAAAAACCTTTAGCTGTCTTCATTATTCGTTCTACATTATTCATTGATTTACAGATTAGCGCAACCTTTTCCGCTAATCACGATGGAGGTACCCTGCACCGTATAACTGGATTTGGTAGCCGCACAAATCATATCGAGTTGGGCATATAACGAGAGGTTAGACAGGTCGGCGGTCAGTGGGCAATCGTTCTGATTTTCGTTTTCGAGCTGGATCGTTATCCCATAAGCTTCTTCCAACTGGTCAATTACCCTACGTAGTGGCGCGTCATCGAAGGCAAACGAACGGGTTTTCACCTCCGATTTAACGTCTGAAATTACTCTTGGACGCTCGACCAATCCTGTTACAAACTGTTGCTTTTCGGACGAATACGTAGCTTTTTGATTCGGAGTCAGCACAATTTCGCTGGTTGCCTTGTCCGTTTCAGAAGCTTTGGGGCGTTTATAAACCGCTACGCGGCCCGTTGCCACCTCAACAACAACCTGCTTGGTAACGTCCTGCGTTTTCACCAGAAAACTGGTTCCTAATACTTTGGTCACTACGTTGCCGGTGTATACATAAAACGGACGTGTCGGCATTTTCTCCACGGTGAAAAAACCCTCTCCTTCCAGCAACACTTCCCGTTTATCGGCGGCAAATTGTGCCGGATACTGAATGGAACTTTGGGGCGCCAGCCGAACCTCACTACCATCGGCTAGCCGAACCGCTTCGGACGTAGTGGATGTATTGGTATGTTGCAGCCAGCCGTCCCGACGCATCTCCTGCGGAATTCCGCTGAAAGCTTTGGGTTGTTGCTGTTGATAAAACCACCAGCCAAACGTAAGCATCAGCACCACCGATGCTGCAGCCGCCATCCAGACATATCCGAACGAACGACGTGGTTCCACAACGGGCATCGGAATTACCTTTGGCACCTGCGTCCGGCTCTGAATCTGCTGCCAGAGCACAGGTTCCAGCGCCTGGAAATCCGTTTCAGACACGTGACTTTTCTCGTCCTGTTGCAGCGTTCCATACCAATGTTCAACAAAGGCTTTTTCCTCATCGGTGCATTTCCCGTCCAGATACTGTTTCAGAAGAAACCCGAATTCCTTGCGGCTCATAAGAATGGTGTTAATCGTTACATACACGACATATTTCCAACCTAGCGACCGCAAATGATTTTATTAAATACTTAAATATTTATATCCTAAACTGGCTTTTAGAAAAAATTTCTCTATATAATACAAGATTATCCCCATTAACTGAGTACAGATCAGGAAAAAAACAGGCGATACGATATTATTTTTTTGTGGTTGAGTTACGGTAAATGCTACGTTGATTGTCCTATATAGTGAAGTCAATTAAACTAATTATGAAACACGTACTGTTCCTATACGCCTTGATTGTTGCCCCGTTGTTAGCCCTTGCGCAGAAACCCGTTCCCATCAAGCCGCGCATCCTGATTAGTACCGACATCGGCGGCACCGACCCCGACGATAACCAGTCGATGACGCATTTTCTGATGTACAGTAATCTATTCAATACGGAGGGGCTTGTTTCGTCGCCTTCGTATGGCGATGGCACAAAACAGGAGATCCTGCGGATGATCGATTTGTATGAGAAAGACTTACCTAAACTCAGTCAGCACGTAAAGGATTATCCTACACCCGATGCGCTACGTTCGGTTTGTAAACAGGGGCGTCATGGCGCGGCTCCGTTCAAAGGCTACGCTACGTCGACGGAAGGGTCGGACTGGATTATCAAGTGCGCCAACAAGAAAAGTGATCAGCCACTTTGGGTGCTGGTTTGGGGTGGGCTGGAAGACGTAGCGCAGGCGCTGCACGATGCGCCAGAAATTCAAAGCAAGATTAAAGTGTACTGGATTGGCGGACCGAATAAAAAATGGAGTGCCAACAGTTACGCTTACATTGTCAAAAACTTCCCGAATCTGTGGTTCATCGAAGCAAACGGCTCGTATAACGGTTTCTTTTCCAACCATGAAGTATCCAACAGCCTGGATCCCCGTACTTATTACGACCGCTATATCCGCGCTGCCGGACATCTGGGCAAAGATTTTAAGAGCTACTACAAGGGAAATGTTAAAATGGGCGATACGCCTTCACTGTTCTACGTCATGGATGGCGACCCAAACAATCCGTTTCGGGAAAGCTGGGGCGGCAGCTTTGAAAAATTTACGCATAGCCCTCGTACCATTTACCACCGAATCACTACGTTGACCGATACAGTGAAGGTGTACTCGATTGTAGAAATTCATTTGAAAGGCCCGAAAGTTGATGTCCCGGCGGACTCGGCCTGTTTTACAATGGCGGTTAAAGCCAAAATCGGTGAGCAGAAATGGCCAGGCTATTACCTGGGAGATGGTAACTACGTTATCCTCTACATTCCGAAACAAGCCGAAACGTTAAGCTATACCCTTACCTCAACCATCCCCGGCTTTTCGAATCAGGACGGAAAACTGGTGGTGAACAATATCTGGCCGGGCAAACTTGAGGCTGACGATTATAAACTTGGGCCAAACTGGTACACCGACAAGACCGATCCAGCGCTTTTTATCGGCTTCCAGCAAGGTGCCAAAACCGTATTTAAATGGCGGAACGCGGCCCTACTCGATTGGGCCAAGCGGTGGAGCTGGTTATATTAACGCAAGCTCGTCCGCGATGCAATCACTGATATCTCTGTATAAACGGAAAATTGACAATTTTACATTGCTCTGCACTGGCTATCACCTGGTAAAACGTTTTTGGCTTAAATACAGTGTCGTATAAAAACAGGCGATTATTGAGGCAGTGATCAATATGGGTATCTGTTACCTACCTAGTTTGGTACCACGAGTTGGGGTCTGTTTGCATCGATAAATCTACCAGACCCAGATAAAATAGAGCCGACGTTGACCACAGAGCGGTATAACTTAAGCCTTTTACCAGCAAAGATATCTCCAAACTACTAATGCCTATATAAAGCAACACAGCGCCAGCCCACAACAAATACGAAAGCAGCCGGATCAACAAGGCGGGGAATCGTACTACCCCCACTTTCTTAAACCGCGGAGCCACACGTTGAAGTAAAAAACAGCTCAGCATGATAACCCATATAATACTCACCCATTGTACTGAGTTCCATAGCATCTTCTCGCCAAGTACACCCATAAAATCGGTCATTAAGCCAAAATACAAGCTTGCAAACGTAACAAAGCCGACGACCAGTAGCGTTCGAAATCGTTTGTGTCTAGCGAATTGGCTTTTTACTAGTGTCCACCAGTCCCGGAACAGACTTTTCAAAAACACCTTCCGATAGGTCCATTCCATTTTCTGGATGTTATTGGGTCCACCAAAGTCATCAATCGTCTGCCGGAGTGAATCCTCAAAAGAAAGTGAATTGGCCATCCGGGCTTCCACGGAGACAACAAAGTGATCAGTCATCTCTTGGATAAAAGTGGTTTCAACCAACTCACATTTTTGGTTTAAAAAGCCAACGATAAGATTATGTTGAGCCTGTGTCATAGCGCTAAAATTGATTAGGTAGTGGGAAGCTTTATAAGATCATCAGGGGAAAGTATGCGTTGCAACTGCTGGAGAAACTGCTCAATCTGAGTTAGTCGGTTCACAGCGTTGCCTTGTTGATCCGGGGCAATGGAATAGTATTTGCGGGCACGCCCCTCCACGATTTGGGTTTTGGTAATCAGGATGCCATCCGCTTCGAGTTTGTACAAAGCGGTATAGAGCGCCCCTTCAGTAACCTTAAGCTGACCATCAGTTAGTTGCTTTACTGTCTGACAGATCTCATAGCCGTACATCCACTGGGTATTGGCTAGTAATTTAAGAATGATGGCGCTGAGACTGCCCTTGAGAAGCTGATGAGAAGTAGTATGCATACCTAAATATACTACTATTATGTATACTACTATTTCTTAGGTATAGTTTTTTTTTAAATTTCACAAACTGCTCAATTCTTGACTGGCTAGATGAGATCGGACCGGAACAGATAATTTCCCAATAAATGGAAATAGAAAAAATTCAAAAATACGTCCGGCGCACCCTGATCATCCGGGGTGTCACCATTAGGGACACAAATCGATCTTCGTTCTCATTACTCAGCGCTACGGCCCGGTTGACAAACATAGAAATGGAGCCGTGAATCAACGCTTGAAAAGCAACATTGGCGTAGAGGTAATGAATTGATTGATTCTATCAATATCCCTATAGAAAAGAAATATAGTCTTGTTTATAATTTAGTTAGGAATCCTAACTATACTTGCAGCGAATTTAAACTACTTCAATTATGCAAGTTTCTGTTTATGACACCTACGTTACTCGTACCGACGGGGCGCTGATGCACTTCGATATCCTTGTACCAACCACACTAACTGATCAAGCCACGATCCATCAGTACGGTCAGGACTATCTGGCCACCAAGGGCCAGGGTGGCCAGCCGCTAACTACCAAAGAATGCCACTTCTGTCACATCGAGCAGGCAACCGATGCTGTAGCGTCTTCCATTCGCCGGAACGGCTTTTCCATTATCGAAATGCAGGGCTGCTGAAGGTCAGGCTATCAGCTTTTTCTTGAACCAAACCATCATCGATTATCAATCACCTCATATCATGCATAAATCATTAACCACTACGTTGTTGGCGCTTTGGCTAATCACCTCGGCCGCTACGGCCCAAATTCACTCACCGGCTGCGGTTTACAATAATGCTGACTTCACCATTCAATCAGCCAGCATTACCTATAACAACACACTGGATATGCTCATCTTTGAGATGCAGGTTAAAGGAACCGCTGGCCGCACCGTTCCCAACCCCATCGGCCGTATGAACGGGGCCCCTGTACTGGCGTACGTTTTTCCAACGACGCTCAAACCAACGGATGTGGGTTTTTCAGCCACTGATGGCATCGTGGCGATGGGCCTCACCTCCCACCCGGACATGGACGACACACCCCTATGGGACGAGAACAATGACGGCGTTTTTGACAACGACGGCATCGTTTGGCACCCGCACTGGGTGGTGTTGGCTAAAGACAGCCGGGTGCCGGGCGGCTTGAGTGTGAAAGAGTTCAAAAAAGAAGACAAGGCCGTTACATTGCCCAAAACTGCGCCAGGCATACCGATGTATTTTGATTCGCCGGGTTACAATGTGGTGAGGAGCGGCCAGACAATTCGGATGGGGGTTCCCCTTTATCGAATAAATAACCGGAAGGACTTCAGCTTTGACGCCGTCAGCTGCTACCTGGAAATGAGTATGGGAGGCACGCACGCACACCACGAGCCATCGCCAACCAAACCGATGCTCGGCGTCTATGCGGTGTATTCTGTCCTGTCTGGAAAATTGACACTGCCCTATACCGTTAAAAAATAGCACGGACCGCTACCGTGCCAGGTGATGCTGCCGCATTGGTAAGCAACAAGGAGTACGGTAGCGGCCTGACTTTCAAGAGACAACTTTCGAGTTTCATTCCTTTTTTAACTAGTCAATTAACGATTAACTGACCATCTGCTTTTATGGATACCATCCATTTGATTCCCAACAACAGCCTGCTGACGGCCACCCCGGAGGAAGGTCGGCAATTAGCCATCAAACTGGCCCGACTCATCATCAAAGCTACCCAGCCCGACGAGTCGAAGCGCCAGCAACTCCGTGAGATCTACGCCAATGACGCCATGATGCTGATCGCTATTGGACAAACCGTTGCCACGGAGTTCGCTACGATTGCTGCCGCTAACCACTACTGGCGATGAACAACACAACGGCGTATCGTACGTATCTGGATGAATTGATGAATAGTCGCCGGTACGTAAAAGTCCAATATTTTACCGAGCTTCACGAGCTAATTACCCTTAATGCGCTCATAGCAAGCCTAAGCGTTGAAGCGGAGGATACGATGGTCAGTCTTTCCTCCGGGGAGCAAATACCCTTAACCCGGCTGGTTAGCGCTGACGGGCATTTTTCGCCTAACTATGAGGGCTACGCTCCTTACTGTGAAACCTGCGATTGGTAAATGAATGACTCTGTTTTTAATCTGGACCAGCAAAATAGTTCGGTCGATGCCAAGATTGTAGCCGGCTTGGAACGACTGGGGGAAGTATTCCGAACCTTGCTCTGGCAGCAGAGCCGGGATACGGGTCTAAGTCCCATTCAGATTCAACTGCTTCTTTTTCTGAGCTTTCATGGGCCAGATAAGCGTAAAATAGGGTATCTGGCAGCTGAATTTAACCTGACCAAACCAACGATCAGTGATGCGGTAAAAGTGTTGGTTCAGAAAGAGTTAGTCAAGCGAATTGGTGATTCGAGGGATAGCCGTAGTCATCGTTTAGAGATCACTCCGGCAGGACAGGGCCTTGTCGATCAGACAAGTGGTTTTGCGAATGCGCTGAGCCAGTTAGTTGGCCAGTTAGAGGTAGCGCAAAAAACGGCGCTTTATGAAAGTTTGTTCGCTCTCATTTATGGGCTCCATCAACGGGGTTTGATCATGGTACAACGCATGTGTAAGACCTGTCTGCATTACCAGTACGATGGGCGGATTCATTATTGTGGGCTGTTGAAAATTCCACTGGAAGCCGACCATCTCCGCCTGGATTGTCCAGAGCATACTCTTTTGTG
>NZ_JBMDWV010000190.1:0-12849 GCF_048594605.1 Spirosoma sp. | reverse complement strand
TTCCAACTGACCAAATTTTTGCATAGTCCGCTCGTAGTCACTGTACACGTTTGACGTATTTGTGTAGACGGCCGCTGCTATCAGTAAAACAACCACGGGCGGAATGAGCATTGTCCAGGGGTTTCTGTTGGCTATATACCCTGATCGGAGTACGGAAAAATAAAATGTATAGCCAAAAAGCAGCCCAGCCAGCAAACCCCCGATATGAGCCGCATTGTCAATTCCGGCCTGTAGCCCGATCATCAAATTGAAGCCTACGAAAATCAGAATACTCCGTAGTAATTCGCGTCGGGTTTCGGCATCGAGCCAGTTTGTGGTTAATAGCGCCAGAAACACACCGTACAGGCCAAAAATAGCGCCTGATGCGCCGGCTCCCAACACAATATCATGCCACCAGAGACTGACTACACTGCCTAATAACCCCGCTGTAAGGTAAGCAATCGTAAACTGACGAGTTCCTAATAAGGGCTCGAGTACGGGGCCGATCTGAATCAGGGCGTACATATTGAATACCAGATGGAGCAGGCCAATGTGCAGAAAGCAACTGCTTAGCAATCGCCAGGGCTGACCTTCAAGCGTCAAAGGAGAATAATTGGCGCCCCACCGAATCAGATCTTCGCTGGCTGGCTGCATGACGTTCACGCCAGTCAGCGCCATCAGCAGAAAAATGCCGACATTCAGCCATATAAGCACAGGCGTTACTACGTAGCCTTTTCTGGGCTTGAGTAAATCGAGTGGGTTGGCCCGTTCAGCTACTGGCGAAGTGGAGTCAGTACGTTGATCATCCCTATCGTCGGAATGGGCTGTCTGATCGGGTTCAGCGGCTGTCCGCCTTTTCTCGGGTTCTTCTGAGTGAGCTGACTCCGCTGATTCTGTACTCATAAAGGCTTGTTTCTACGTAACGATTCTTTGTTTCAGGTTGTAATAATAACGATGCCGGTCAGAAAAGCATTACGTATGAATACCTTTCCTGACCGGCATCGTTAATTGTTTCTTTTACTTTTTCGCCATATACTTCACTCGCCAGACTTTACCCTTTACCGAATCGGTAATGTAAAGCGAGCCATCAGGTCCTTGCGCTAAACCCACTGGCCTGGCTTTGGCGTCGCCGGGGCTCGCCAGATCAAGCTTACCCGCATTGACATTCGTGCCGGGTTGACCCTGCTCGGCAACCCCCGCAAAATTTTCGGCAAACACTTCGTATTTACCCGATGGCCGACCGTCTTTTCCAAAGGGAACAAAAGCTACGAAATAGCCACCCTGTTTCAGGGGAGCGCGGTTCCACGAGCCATGAAAGCAGATAAAGGCACCGTTTCTATAACGAGCCGGAAACGCATTCGCGCCTGTTCCTCCTGTGTAAAATAACAGATCATTTGGGGCCCAGTGGCCCGGAAAGGCCATAATGGGTTTGTCCTTTCCGGCGCAACGATCTTCTTTTGTGCCATCGCCACCGTATTCGGGGGCTAACAATTTCTTGTTTTTAACATGGTTGTTGTAGCAGTAAGGCCAGCCAAAATCCGACCCTTCTTTTACCATCAGAAATTCTTCAGAAGGTAGTTCGGCACTAACTTCATCCGTAAACACGCCACCCCAGTTGTTAAGGTTGTCGCGTCCGTGCTGCATGGCGTAAAGCGTATTGGTTGCTGTGTTCCAGTCAAGCGCAACGGCGTTACGTATGCCGGTAGCGTAGCGTTTGCCATCCGCTTTGTGCTGATTCAGTTTATTGGCATCAAACTGCCAGATGCCGCCATACTCTTCCAGAATTGGGCAAGGGTCCATACCTTTCGAACCTTTCTGCCGATCTTTCTCCTGACAGGCATTCGAGGGGGCTCCAAAATTGACAAACAGCTTCCCATCGGGCGAAATTGCCAGCGACTTACTGGCGTGTTGACGCTGGAAGGTCAAACCCGTGATAATCGGTTCAGCGGGCGACGTTTCCATTACCTTTCCGTTGGTCAGTTTATAACGATATACCGACGTATCAGACGAGGCATAAAGATAATCGTTATAAATCGCCATGCCCGTACCGGTCGTGTTTCCGAACAGAATAGTCTGGTCAGCGCGTCCGTCGCCGTTGCTATCGATGAGTTCAGCAATTCCTTTTCCGTCGTTCAGTTTGTCGAGTTTCACGAAAACGGTTCCGGCCTTGTCCACAATGATGTGTCGGGCTTTTCCAAGATTATCGGCAAAAACTGTAGCTTGAAAGCCACTGGCGAGTTTTATGTCGCTGGCATCCGGTGGAGAGGCCGGACGTCTGGACGTAATGACAGAGCGGGTTGCTTCGTTAGGTAATTTGGTATGAACTGACTTCGCTGGCGGAACACCAGGACGACCTGCCAGCGAAAGGGTTGTGGCTGTCATGAACAGCAATAACGGTGATCTCATGGTATTGACGTAGTTAGGTTGTAATAGGTTGCTGTTTAAGTAGTTTTGTTAGTCGTATAACGCGCGGACAATCCGTAGTAGGAAGTAGCAACAAGCATAAATTCTACCCTAGCCAGCAGGTATGTATTTAATAATTTAAAGCAAATTTTAATCAGAATAAACGTAATAATTGTCAGTTTAACACGAATTACCAATTGACTTTATTTTAACTTTGGTGATATAATCCCAGATGCATGCTTTAGTACGTATTATGAATAAATTCGTTACGTTCATTGCCCGGCAAACAGCAGCCCTATCGCTGAGTTGTTTGCTATCAATTTCTGTTTACGCGCAGAGCGATTTGCCGCCCATGTCACTCGCTCAACTGGCTCGCCCATCCGGCTGGCAGTTAGCGGGTTCTGTTTCAACGAATGCTGATGGATCATCCATTCAAACCAAATCGGGCGATAAAATACTGGTGGGTTCTAATGAACCGTTGCCGCTATTAACACCGACAGCTGATTTTCGGGTACGGTTCGATGCCATGATGACATCCAATGCCGACGTAGTGCTGACGCTACCCACAGGCCAGTCGATTAATTTGGCTCAAGCACAGGAAATTAGTCGTTTGCTGAAAGCGCCCGGTTTGTGGCAAACAATCGATTTGTGGTATAAAACGGGCAGTGGTAAAGAGCCCGCTCTACTGGAGAAACTGGCGATCAATGGAATAACTGTTCGAGAAGGTCAGACACTCAGCAACAATAAGTCAGGTCCACTTACCATTGCCAGTAAAGCAGGAACCGTTGCCGTTCGGAATGTTGGCTATCGGGTCATGACACCTCGTAACGTAGCGCAGTGGAGCGGCCCCCTGAGCTATACGATTGTAGAAGGAGGCTATATTCAGGACCCAAACGAAGCGGCAAAACGAAAAGTCCTGAAACAGGATACGACCGGCCAGCTCAACTATGAAGTCTCGTATGGGCAGCCTCGTCAGTATTCGATCCTGTTTTCGGGGAAATTAAACGCCTTGCAGTCCGGCGATTATCGGTTCGATCTCAACCAGGGGGGCGTTGCCGGTTTGTGGATTGATGGCAAAGACGTAATACCTGTTAATCACCTTGAATTGGGTATGCCAAATAGCGGCAACGCTACGTTAACGGCGGGTCCTCACGATGTAAAAGTGTACTTTTCGCGCTCCTGGTTCCGGCCGGGACTGGGTCTTTTCGTGTCGCAGGCCGGTACGCGCCCGCAGCCGTTGCATGCTTCGGCGTCGCTACCTGAACCCGATCCGGTGGCTGTGGTTAGCGTGAATCCTGATTATAGTGATGCCCAAAATCCGGTTCAGCGCATCCGCTCGTTTGTTCAGATGCCTGGCGAAAAAACCAAGCGTACCCACAGTATGTCGGTGGGTTCGCCAGCGGGGGTTCATTACACCGCCGATCTGAATCAGATGGCGTTGCTCCAGGTCTGGAAAGGCGACTTTGCCAACACAACCGAAATGTGGTACGAACGGGGCGAGCCCCAACTGCTTACTCCACTCGGAGCCACGGTTTATCTGCCTGCGCAAACGCCCATAGCCATATTAACGAACGACGCGACGGCCTGGCCCGATAGTGTTGGCGAAAACATGCTGCAGTACAAAGGGCTGACTATTGATAAGAAAGGTGTTCCAACAACTAGCTACGTACTGGCTGGTGCTACGGTTACCGATGCCGTTCGGGCGGAAGGCAATTCCCTAGTTCGGACGCTGACACTGAGCGGGTCTCCACAAGGGACGCCATACTGTCGAATCGCGGCTGGTTCATCCATTGAGGAAGTGGGTAAAGGCGTGTATGCCGTTAACGACCGAAGTTACTACGTTCGCTTCGACCCGAAAGCGAAAGTAAAACTGCGTGAGAGCAACGGCAAGCAGGAGTTGCTACTACCCGTTGACGTGAAAAATAACGCGGGATCGGTGCAGTATTCAATTGTATTTTAACCGCTCTGTAAACCTCTGCGACTTAGTTTTCTGCCGTAGAAATTCCCAAGACGCACAGTGGAGGCTTAATAAAATGGAGAATCAGATTACGTGGGCTGATTTCGAAAAAGTGGAGATACGTACCGGCACAATCACAGCCGCTGAAGCGTTTCCACAAGCCCGAAAGCCAGCCTATAAATTAACGATTGACTTTGGCGAATCAGGGACCAGGCGTACCTCCGCTCAACTCACCAGGCTTTATCAACCGGATGAACTGGTGGGCAAGCAAGTTGTAGCAGTCGTTAACTTTCCATCAAAACAAATTGCGACGTTCATAAGCGAGTGTTTAGTGCTGGGCGCTGTTGACAGCGACGGCACCGTGACGCTTCTTCAAACCGAACGCCCAACCCAAAACGGTCTACGAATTGCCTAATTTTCTCAAATTGTCATTCCGACGACAGGAGGAATCTCAATCTTCATAATAAGTAAATTTCATGAATAATCATAGGTACTACGTCTACATTACAACCAATAAAACTTGCAACGCACTCTACGTGGGCATGACAAATGACTTGGTTAGACGAATACAGGAACACTTTGAGAATCAGGGTAAGCCGGAGACATTTGCTGGCAAATATTGCTGTTGTAACTTGGTTTACTGGGAAGCCCACCAGTATGTTTTGAATGCTATTAATCGTGAAAAGGAGATAAAAAAGTGGCGACGGGAAAAGAAAGATGTCTTGATTCGGGAATTTAATCCAAATATGACATTCCTAAATCTCGAAATTCGAGACTGATCTCCTAAACTATTTGCTTATCTGGGTAAGACGCTTGAGATTCCTCCTGTCGTCGGAATGACAAAAAATTATATGAAAAAGCTTTTTTTAATTTCTTTCGCGTTTTTGCTCGTTCACTCGCTCGCCTTCGCCCAACGCCCGGCGAGTGAGGAAGATTATTACCGGATTATTACGTTGCCTATTCCTGAAGAGATCAAACTCGAAATCGGTGGATTGGCCCCGCTCCCCGATGGGCGGTTGGCTGCCTGTACACGCCGGGGCGATGTTTGGCTGATTAGTAACCCATATATGCAGGGAAGCCGCGTACCAACGTATAAAAAGTTTGCGTCGGGGCTGCACGAGCCGCTGGGTTTGATGTGGCATCCCAAAGGCTATTTTCTGTGTACGCAACGGGGCGAAGTCACAAAACTGGTTGATAAAGACGGCGACGACGTAGCGGATGAATATAGTTCATTCTATAAGTGGCCGCTGTCGGGAAATTACCACGAATACAGCTACGGCCCAGTACTGCTACCTGACGGCGATATGATCATTACGCTTAACCTCGACTGGATTGGCTATGGAGCCAGTTTAGCCAAATGGCGGGGTTGGATGCTTAAGCTCCGCGATACGGGCAATGGAGTCGAAATGACACCCTGGGCTACGGGGCTGCGGTCGCCGGCCGGTTTTGGTACGCTACGTGATGGCAGTATTTTTTACACCGAAAATCAGGGCGACTGGGTTGGGTCCGGGCGGATGACGCACCTTCAGAAAGGTACGTTTGCCGGAAATCCTGCTGGTTTACGCTGGTCGAGCGAGCCCGGTTCTCCCTTAACCCTCAAACCTGAGGACGTACCGAGCACAGGTAAACCGTTGTTTGAAATCGCTAAAACCGTTAAAAACCTGAAATCGCCCGCTGTCTGGTTTCCGCATACGCTGATGGGGATTTCAACCTCCGATTTTCGGCAGGATACGACGGGCGGAGCGTTCGGCCCATTTACCGATCAATTGTTCGTCGGCGATCAGGGGCACAGCAAAATCATGCGGGTGGCCATGGAAAAAGTCAATGGCGAGTGGCAGGGTGCTTGTTTTCCATTCCGGGAAGGGTTCTCGTCGGGTATTCTACGCACTACGTGGGGACAGGACGGTTCGCTGTTTGTAGGGATGACAAGCCGTGGCTGGGCCGCAACGGGCAAAGAACCGTATGGTGTTCAGCGCTTGGTCTGGACGGGAAAAACGCCGTTCGAAATGAAAACCATTACGTCGAAACCCGATGGTTTCGAGGTGACATTTACGCTACCCGTTGATCGAAAAACGGCTGAAAATCCTGAAAACTACAGCCTCAATAGTTTTACGTACCGCTATCACAAGACCTACGGTAGTCCTATTGAAGACGCCCGGCCCGTTCCGATCCGGGGCATTGTGGTATCGTCTGATGGCCTGAGCGCCCGGATTGTTGCTGATACGATTCTACGGGAAGGCTACATACACGAAGTAAAAGCGGAGGGCATTCGGTCGGTTGCGGGAAATATGCCGTTGCTGCACTCAGTTGGTTACTACACATTGAACGCCATTGCGCCGGGTGAGAAACTGACCTTGCCGGCACGGGCCGTTGCCATCGCGAAGCACGAACACGCGGGTATGGTGGCGGATCAGAAAAAAGCGTCTGCTACGGCCAGTAAAAATGTAAAAGCAGTTAATGCCAAACGGACCGTAGCGATGCCTGCCGACTGGACAAATGGTCCTGATCAATCCCTTACAATCGGTACAAAACCAGGGCTGAAATTTGACGTAGAGAAGCTGGAGGTGAAAGCCGGTAGCCGCATCAAACTCGTATTCAACAACAACGACGACATGCTGCACAACTGTGTGATTACGAAACCCGGTACAGCGAATGCCGTTGGCGATGCCGCGCTGAAACTGAACCTGAACGGTCCTAAAATGAACTACGTACCGAACTCACCGAACGTACTGTATCATACGAACATTCTCCAGCCTGAAACCTCAGAAACCATCTACTTTGTGGCCCCCACTGAGCCTGGAGATTATCAATTCGTTTGTTCATTCCCCGGCCACTCGTCGCTGATGCAGGGAACGCTGAAAGTAGTGAAGTAACGTAGCGCGGATTTTTTAATAACAAGGTGCTATTGGAGCCGAGTCCGATAGCACCTTTATTATTTTGAAATGAAACGAATCTTTTATAGGTTTGTAATTACAACGTAATCACTTTAGCTATGCGGTTGGCGGTTGTTTCAATCGGGAATTCAAAAGGTATTCGTATCCCTAAAACGGTTCTCGATAAATACCAGATTGGCAATTCGGTAGAGGTCGAAATGCGGGAAAATGAACTAGTGCTCAGATCCGTTCGGAAGCCACGGGAGGGATGGGAGGATGCCTTTAAGCAGATGCACGAGAATGGCGATGACCGTCTGTTAATTCCTGATGTATTTGCTGATGAAACGTGGGAGGAATGGTAAGTAATCAGTATGCGGTAATCTTGGTTAATCTTGATCCTACGGTAGGGAGTGAGGTTAAAAAGACGCGACCTTGCGTTGTAATCTCGCCCGATGAAATGAACCGACAGGTTAATACGTTGATTATTGCCCCTATAACCTCTACCTCGAAAGCCTATCCCTCCCGAATTCAGGTCCAGTCGGGCGGACGGACGGGCTGGGTTATGATCGATCAGGTGCGAACGATTGATCGGTTACGTATCGTTAAAGTACTTGGTCGGCTGTCAGGGGATGAAATTGATAAAATCAAGCAGGTAATTAAAGAGTTATTGGTTGACTAATACGTGAAGCTATTCGTTCTACTTACGGTTCTGTCATTGATGGTATCGCTGATGACTTTCGCCCAGCGCCGACGTGATGATGATACGTCTCATTACCGAACGGTGCCGGTTCCGGCGCATTTGCTTCCGATTGAACGGGCTTACGGCTCATCGTCGTTAGGGAGCATTTATTTCTATGGAGGAAAAAAATTATCGTCGCCGTATTCACTGGAAATCCCTTTTTATGAATTGAACGATCCGGACGTATCGCACCGGTTTCAGACATTTCGAACCCTGACCACCCTGAGCCGTCTGACGGCTTTTGTTCCGCTGGCTTACATTCTTTTCAGCAGCAATAAAAGCAACGGTACGTACTGGACGGTGTATGGTAGCACAGTAGCGGCTTCGCTGACTTTTTTCATCATTGGCAACAGTCAGGTCAATAAAGCCGTTTCGCGCTATAATGAAATGCTTCGACTTCCGCGGGTAGGTATGTCTGTTACGCCCGTACCCCTAACCGGACAGACTGCCGCAGGCGCTGGTATTGCGTGGTCGTTCTGAGAAATGATTCGCGAATATGGAAGCGCAGACCTCCCGGTTTGCGCTTTTTTGTTAGTTTCGTTGTACGCAATTATCAACTTCATGAGACAACTACTTCTGCCTGCTTTTTTACTTTGTACACTCCCTGTTTTTGCTCAAACCGCTATTGTTAACCGCGACCCGCAAATTGCTGATTTGGTCGCGCAAATCTCTTCCGATAGCCTGCGAGCGCATATCAATGGACTTGTTAGCTTCGGAACGCGACATACATTGAGCGTACCGACCTCAGCCGACCAAACCACCAGGAAAGGGCTAGGTGCGGCCCGCCAGTGGATTCTGGGGAAATTCAATCAATACGCCAAACAATCGGGTGGGCGAATGACTGCTATGCTCGATACGTGGACGCTCCAGCCTGATGGTCGACGTGTGGATAAGCCTGCCAATATGGGTAACGTAATGGCTACGTTGAAAGGCACTGATCCAAACGACAATCGTATTTTTATTGTACAGGGCCATATGGACAGCCGCGTTACGAACGTAATGAACCGCGAGTCCGACGCGCCGGGTGCCAACGACGATGGGTCGGGAACGGCCGCTGTGATTGAACTGTGTCGGGTTATGAGTAAATCGTCGTTTCCGGCGACCATCATTTTCGTTACGTTGACCGGCGAAGAACAGGGGTTGCTGGGTGCCGAACACCTGTCGGAACGGGCGCTTAAGGAAAAATGGAACGTAGAGGGCGTGCTGAACAACGACATTATGGGGAGCAACAACAGCAGCGATACCCGGATCATCGACAACACCCGCCTGCGCGTATTCAGTGAAGGATTACCGGGCAATCTACTAAAAGACACCACCGGACGTATTGGCCAGATTCGGCAGTTTGGTAATGAAAACGATGGGAAAGCGCGTACGCTGGCCCGGTATCTGAAAGAAATTGGGGAGCGCTACGTCGAAAATCTGGAAGTCGTGATGGTATACCGTAACGACCGCTACCTGCGTGGGGGCGATCATACGCCGTTTGTTCAACGGGGTTTTGCGGCTGTCCGTCTGACCGAAATGAACGAGAACTACGAACACCAGCACCAGGATTTGCGGACTGAAAACGGCATTGAATACGGTGATTATGCGAAGTTTATGGATTTTGAATACCTCCGGAAAAATACGGCTGTTAACCTCGCTACGTTGGCTAACCTGGCGAAATCGCCAGCGGTGCCACAGAAAGTAACGGTCGACGTTCGTAACCTGACCAATTCGACCGCGCTTTACTGGCAGACCCCACAATCGGGCAAGGTAAAAGGCTATTACGTATTGATGCGTGAAACGTACTGGCCGTTCTGGCAGAAAAAATTCTTTACCACCAAACTGGGCATGACCCTGCCGTATTCCAAAGACAATTATTACTTCGCCGTACAAGCCGTTAGCGAAGACGGAAACGAGAGCTTACCTGTGTTGCCTGTACCAAATTTGCGCTGATACGTAGCGTTTTGCTTTAAAAAGGTGGGCCATCCCGGAATCGGATGGTAATCTTGTTATGCCCCCGGTTCTTTCGTAAATTTGAAGAGTAACCTTAAACGTACTATGGAAACACTCACAATAGAGATCAGAACGCCGAAAGCCCGTAAGCTTATCGACGATCTGATTGACCTGGGTATTATTGCCTTAAAAACAGACCAACCTTCCTGGACGGCTATATGGAATAAAGTGGAGCGGACGTTGCCTCAGAACGAACCGGATATCTCCGAGGACGAGATTATGGCTGAGATTAAAGCGTATCGGCTCGAAAAACAGATAAAGCAGGCTAATTCGTCTTCATGAGGATCGTAATCGATACGAGCGATTTTATCAGCGCCCTAATCGGAAAAAAGCATCGGGATAAGCTTACTATCATTTTAAATAATCCTGGTATTGAGTTATTTGCTGATGAAAATTTACTGACGGAACTTTCGGAGGTGGCCTATCGGGAGAAGTTTCGTAAGTAGGTTACACCCATTGAAATTTCCCTTTTCCTGGAAGCTATTCGGGCACGGCTTACCGTCATTACACCAACTTCCATCATCACCGACAGTCCTCTGATGATAATTATCTGCTCTCATTAGCCATAGATGCTCATGCTGAATACCTTATCATAGGAGATAAAAATGATTCTGCTGGCGCTCAGTCCCTACAAAGGCGTACTAATCATCCGATTACAGACATTTCTGGATACCGTATTAATCTAGTGAATATACGAAGTACTACTAATAGCGGCCTCACTAGTAAGAGGACATAAAAAGTAGACGCATTCAACAAAAGCACTCATCATGATAAATAAACCTTTACTGTTCGGTCTGCTAACGCTTTCGACGCTTGGGAGTCTGGCGCAAACGCCTGTAAAAAAACGTCCGTTAACGACTAAAGACCTTTATCGCTTGCAAACCGTCAGCGATCCGCAGGTTTCGCCCGATGGCAAATGGATTAGCTACGGACTGTCGTCGGTCGATACGACAAAGGACAAACGAAATTCTGACCTCTGGATGGTGAGTTGGGACGGCAAAGAAACGATTCAACTGACAAATGGGCCTGATAGCGAATCGAGAGCGCGGTTTAGTCCGGATGGGAAATACGTATCGTTCGTGTCGTCGCGTCAGGGAGCAACCAAAACGCAGATTTGGCTCATGGATCGGCGCGGGGGCGAAGCGAAAAAACTGACCGATCTAAAAACCGATCTGGAAGAGTACGTTTGGTCGCCGGATGGAAAGAAAATCGCCTTAGTGCTACGTGACCCGGATTATGCGGATTCCGCAAAAACGAAGGTTCGTAAACCGTACGTGCTGGACCGTTATCACTTCAAAGCGGATGTAAAAGGCTATCTGGAAAAAAGCCCGGTTCATCTGTATGTATTCGATGTAGCGACGAAGAAGATTGATACGTTGACAACCGGGAATTATGATGAAACCTCGCCGGTCTGGTCGCCCGATGGGTCGCAACTGGCGTTTGTCAGCAATCGAACGGACGATCCCGACCGTAATCAGAACACCGATATTTACGTAATCGACGCCAAAAAAGGCGCGACCATGAAGCCCTTAACTACCTGGGCAGGTGTTGACACAAATCCTGTCTGGAGCCCGGATGGGAAACAGATTGCCTATTTACGGTCGACTGCTTCGGCTAATTTTCTGATGTACGACCAACCCATTCTGGCCGTAATCAGTCGGGATGGGGGCGAGCCAAGATTATTGTCAAAAGCGTTGGACCGGCCCGTACGTAACCCGACCTGGACGAAAGATGGTAAAACCATTGGGGTTTCGGTACACGATGACCGGCAGGTTTACATTGGTCAGTATACGCTTGCTGATGGAAAACTGACCAAACTGGCGGGCGGCAACCGGGCCATTAGCAGTATGGAAGCTGCACCTGCCGGAAATTGGGTTGTTCTGGTAAGTGAGCCGCAACTCCCCGCCGAGCTATACGCTGTTGAAAACGGAACGCTACGTCGACTCACGCATGTACACGACAATTTCCTGGCTTCGCTCGAGCTGGCTACGGTTGAAGGGTTTACATCACGTAGTAAAGACGGCGCGCAGGTGTCAAATATCCTTTACCGGCCAGCGAATGCGCCGGCTAATAAGAAATTGCCGACTGTTTTCTTTATCCATGGCGGACCTGTAGCGCAGGACGAATATTCGTTTGACCTGACCCGGCAGATGCTGGCAGCGGGCGGGTATGCGGTTGTCGCCGTCAACTACCGGGGTAGTAACGGCCGTGGAATTGATTTCACCAAAGCCATTTACGCCGATTGGGGCAATAAAGAGGTGCTGGATATTCTGGGCGCGGCCGATTACGTAGTTGAGAAGGGCATTGCCGATCCTGAACGGCTGGGCATTGGCGGCTGGAGCTACGGCGGTATTCTGACGAATTATACAATTGCTACGGATACCCGGTTTAAAGCCGCTGCCAGTGGAGCCGGGAGCTCATTACAATTATCGATGTACGGGGTCGATCAGTACACGAATCAATACGAAAACGAATTAGGTGCACCCTGGAAAAATCCTGAGAAATGGCTGAAACTGTCATATCCGTTTCTAAAAGCCGACCGTATCAAAACGCCAACGTTGTTTATGGCGGGCGAAAAAGACTTTAACGTACCATCGTCGGGAAGTGAGCAGATGTTTCAGGCGCTACGTTCGCTGGGTGTTCCAACGCAACTGATCATTTATCCCGGCCAGTTTCATGGGATTACGGTGCCGAGTTATCAGAAAGACCGGCTTGATAGGTATTTGCAATGGTTTGACAAGTATCTGAAACCTAAGACGTTGTAATTGAATGTTGGTATAAAGCGTTGAAAACGTAATGCGTCTGCATCAATAAGTTTGGTTTCAGCGTACTGGAAGTATTGCCTAATTCGTTTTTTTTGTAGTTTACAGTCGATTATTCTGTTATTACTCGGATTTGACTCA
>NZ_JBMDWV010000019.1:0-9825 GCF_048594605.1 Spirosoma sp. | reverse complement strand
GCTAAAGGGGATGCCTGTGCCAATCAATAAATTTTTTGCTACAAAAGAACCAGCTGAGGGGGTGAAACGGGCTGACCATGATTTAGAAGCAGACTGACCGTGATCCTGGTAGGTTATGTTGCCCACCTGAATTCCAACTTGCCAGCGGCCCTTTTCTGTCTGTGCTTGTATGTTGCTACAAGCACCAAGCAGCATAATAACGTATAAGGCTTTCTTCATGGCTTTGTCAACTTGTTAGTAGGTTAAAGTTACTAACTTGCATCAACAGAAAAGCCTGTATAGCTATGGTTTAAGAATAATTAACGGAGTAAAATAAAAAAGCCAGGGAGAAGTGTATAGTACTTTTTACATAAGTGCTTTTGCACTATTATTATGTGAAGGGATAGAGGCAAGGTTACTTATTTACTGACACCCCGTTCCGGATGCGGCTGTGATAGTTATGAAAGGGGCGGGATGACAAAGTATGTATTCCTTTTGGGATAGCCTCCCTCTCGATATTGAAAGTAAAACGTAGAGTCCTTACCTAGTAAGCTCGTACTCGGCAAACCCTTAAAGACGAGAGTATCCAAGTTCGCTACGACACAGTTCTGTAAGGTCTGAGCGGAAAAGCCTTTCCAATCCCTGCCAATGGGTTTACCATCCAAAACTTGAATAACGAGCCCCCCACAATAATTTGTGATAAAGCGGCCTTTTACGCATCGCTGATCGACAGATACATGACCGTTGCAACTAAGCAAGGTAAGCAGGCACAAAATAGCTATTATTCGCATAGTATAGGTTTTTCAAACTAGACCTAAATCGTATACTAAGCGTTGGAAATACAGCCTTAAAACGGTTGTATGCATGCTGATATTCACTGATTTCTAATACTAATGTATAAAATTGTATAAATAATTCGGTAGTAAATAACATCAGGCGTGTGCGTGTCGACTGTTATAAATAATACTTCTCCGCTTTAGGAAATTCCCGTTTAGTGCAATAAAAAGGGTAGGTATTGTTAGTCGACCTTTGCTCACGCAGGCCGGTTTGTTGACGTTTTTTAGGTAATTTCCCAGAAACTCGCTGTTGGGAATCAGGATACTTTATTTTTGCGGGCGTTTTACCAACTGGCATCTGCCCGAATACATGATTCGAATTTTTACGCTGATACTGACAGGACTGTTTCCTTCGCTCATTCAGGCTCAGGCGACAATAGCCACCGATACAACAAAAAACCTGGCTCCCGTGTACGTAACGGCTTCCCGGCTGCAACAAACAGCCACCGAACTGGGACGTAACGTAACGATCCTGCCTGGGCGGGATATAAGTCGTTTTCCGGTCAATTCGCTGGACGATCTACTTCGTGTGCTGCCTTCCATTGATGTACAGAGTCGGGGAAGTTTTGGCGCTCAGGCAGATATTACCTTACGAGGCAGTACGTTCAATCAGGTACTGATTCTGATTGATGGCATGCGTATCAACGATCCATTGACGGGACATTTTGCAGGATATTTCCCGATTACACCAGCCGAGATCGAGCAGATCGAAATTGTTCGCGGGGCTGGCTCTGCCGTGTATGGCCCCGATGCCGTGGGGGGCGTCATTAATATCGTAACGAAAACGTTCGCTGTTCGGACGCAACAGGCCAGTGTTACCGAAGGCCAGGCCACTCTACAGCGGGGCGAATGGAATCTATGGAACGTGAATGCCGGAGGTTTCCGGCAAACGCAAAAACTGCGCGTAAGTGGAGGAGTATTGGTGAATACTACGTCAGGGCAGGCGCTGGCTGCTCCCAGTACGCAACGGAATGACGTTGATCTGAAAACGTACTCACTGTCAGGAAGTTATAGCTTTACGCCCAAAATCAGCCTGGCGGCACGGGCTGCGTTCGATCGGCGGGACTTCAATGCACAATGGTTTTACACGACGAGTACAGCCGATCAGGCGCGCGAAAATACCCTGCGAAATTTATATCAGGGCCAACTGCGAATCCGGGAAAGTGCGCGGCAGCAGACTGAAGTGCAGTTCACGCATATTTACTCAACGGATCGCTACGTGTTCAATCCGGACCCAGCCTTTGTGCCTAGTAATCACCAGATGCAGTTCACGCTAGCACAGATAAATCATTTTATGCAACTGAACGACCACTGGAAGGCCAGCGTAGGCGGCCAGTACGATAACCGACAGATTGAGTCGAACGACCGGGGTAATCATTCGACCTGGCACGGGGGGCTGTACGGTATCCTGACGGCACAGACTACGTTCGGACTGACGGCAACGGGAAGTCTGCGTTTCGACTCTGATCAGTCGTTCGGGCAGGAATGGGTGCCGCAATTGAATCTGAGTTATTCGCCACTGGCGAAACTGGTCTTGCGCGGATCGGTCGGTAAAAGTATCCGGGCAGCCGATTTTACAGAACGCTACACGTCCAATAACCTGCCTGGCCCGTTGTCGTCGGGGCGCAACATTGGCCTGCCCAATTTGCAGGCCGAACGGGCACTGAACGCCGAACTCGGTGCCGACTGGATGCCGACTTCGGGCGTTACGGTAAAAGCAACCGGGTTTCTGCGGAATGGAACCAACCTGATCGATTACGTGAGCCTGTCGGGCGAGGAGGTAATCCGGCAGACGGGTCTGAGCAACGTAGCGACCGACCGAACGTACCGGCTGGCGCAAAATCTGTTCCGTGTAGAAACGCGGGGTGTTGAGGTTGAGCTATGGGTGAAACAGCATCTTGGTGCCAAAATTATGCTAGATTTTATGGGCGGCTATACACACCTGAATACGGCCAGTCCGGTTGCTTCTCAGTATCTGGCCAACTTCGCCCGCCATCAGCTAAACAGTTCATTGATCCTGACGTCGGGCCGATTTAACATTAGTCTGACGGGGCAGTACAAGGTTCGAAATCAGGCTGCGGCAGAAGCCATTAACCGGCGGCTGACGACGGATTATAAAGTCATTCATGCGAAAGCCGAATATGCGCTTATTCCCAGACAGCTGTACGTAACGGCACAGATTCAGAACCTCTTCAACGAGCAGTACGCCGATCTGCTCGGCGCACAAATGCCGGGTCGGTGGGCGATGGGAGGGCTACGCTGGCAATTGCGTAGTAACTAACGTAGTACTCAAAGAATGACCAATACCTATCGGATTAACTCATGATCCTGGCAGGGGGCCAGGATCTACTACGTATTATCTGGACAGCATCAGGATCGATAATAAATCAGATAAATAACGCTGTTTGCTTTGATTTACAGATAATTAGCTCCACCTTTGAGCCGATCAGTTTATACTGAGTCTCTTCTCCGTCCTCTGTGATCTAAGCTGCCGGTCAAGTCTCTCTTTACTCAGCCGCTTTTATGAATCAGCAGACATTACTCATTAAGAATGACCAGGCCCGTCGCAGATTTAGACAGGATTGCCATCTCATCAGCAACAGTATCGCCCGATTGCACGACCGCAACCAACGCCTGTCTAACAGATTGGTAGCGATCATCGATAAGCAGACCCGTTTGCTTAACCGACTGAAAAACATGACAGCGCGTTAGCTTCTTCGACGGTTTTCCTGAAGACCGTCTGAATGATTGTAGCTGCGTGCCTGACCGTTGATGCCCCGAAATGCTCGCTCGTTTCGTTCGTCGTTGGAGCGTCCGTCTTCCCAAATTTGCCGCAGATCGTTACGAATTTTAGTCCTACTTCGGAAAGTAAACGGCAGATTAGTCATTTACATCAGGCATGGTTGGTCGCTTATTACTATCCTCTCAATTTCTTCGTAACGTACTGTTCGCCGGTTCCTCGCAACGGCTTGCTGCGCTTTTACCTTATCAATCCATGAAATTTTTTCTTCCTCTAGCCACCAGCGAAGCGCAGGCTGAACGGATTCATGCCCGTATTGCCGACCGCTTGAAAGCAATGGGCTATGAAATAACCACCCATCGAATCGCCAGCGTTGTGCATCGCCGGGAAGGAAGGATAATCAAGGATGCCGTTGGTTATCCCGCTGACAATGACGAGATTGTATTAGCTATTTTCAAGAATGAGATCGGGTATTTTGTCTGCACCTACAGTCAGGGCGCCGTTTGGGGGCACCCCGTCACAATCCGGTATGCAATGGTTGAATCGGCAGAGGATTTTGATCAGGCAGATTTTAACCAAAAAGGTCCGGAATAGCTTACAATACCAAAACATACGCTTTTATCAACAGCACAGCGCTTGTGGATACGGGTCTTTGTACAACAACTCAGCTTTCACTCAATCAGTAAACAAATGACGATCACCTTCGAAGCCGTCCAGTTGCCTTTTAAAGTAGGTGACACGATTTTTGTCAATGAGCACCATGACCAGTATGTTGACAAGCAGGCCGGGAAAGCCCACCCTTATTTTGAAGCCCAGATTGAGCGCATCTTTTTCGATGGTCGACTGGAAGAAATGAGCGTAGTTACCGAGCCCGTCGATACCTTCGAGATGAAAGTTTCAACCGCCGTGTATGTGGTCAAACCCAGTGGCAAATACGACGAGTTGATGCGGCTGCCGATCAAAATCAGCATCCCCATTAAAGAGCCAAAACTGTTTGCCACGGAGGATGAGCTAACGGCCTATCTTCAGGATCGTGACCAGATTGAGAAAGACATTCTGCCCGACAGGCCTCAGCAGTAAACCCATTTACCCTTACGCGTTTTGATTGGTTTGCAGCCAGTATTGGCCCACCTGAGCAATCATCTCCATCTGGGCGCTGAACTCAATTGGCTTTCGGATAAATGAGTTGGCCCCCGCCTGAAACAGTTCCCGAATCTCGGCCGAACTGGCGTCTGCACTCATCATCACTACGGGAACGGGCTGATAAGCAGGGTTCTGCTTTAGCTGGCACAGGGTTTGATAGCCATCCAGAACAGGCATATGCCGATCCATCAAAATCAGGGTGGGCAGCACTTGGGTCAATACCAACTCATCTAACAGAGCTTGTCCATGCTCGAATAAATGAATTGGGTAATCAGGAAAGGAGAGAGCAAAAATTCGTTTAAGGATAAAGCGAAGGTCAGCTTTGTCTTCAACTACGCACACATACTTATCTCTGACCATAACTTGCTTTAAGCCAACTCAATATAATAAAAATTGGGCTCGCCCTAAAAAGAGATGGTCAAAGTGTTTTGTTCAAAGTATTCCTAAAAGTCCAATATTTTTAATCTGTGCATCCGTAAAAAACAAGGCTTTATGTACCATCTTCCTATACGGGTATGCCTCAATAACAATCCATTAGCACCTGATTGTGCGACTGATAATGACTCAACGGCTTACCCAGTTTATTCAGGCAAAGGCTATTTAGCAGCGCCAGTACATCCTTTTGCATGGCCAGTGAACCGCAAAGCATAACAACGCCCCCGGTCAGCAGGACATTGACAAGGAAATCGGCGTCGCGACGTAGCAGATCGCTAACGTACTGTCTGTCGCCCTCGCGTGAGTAGGCAACGTGCAGGTTCGTTAGTTTTTCGACCGAGAGACTCGTTTCCAGCAGATTCCGGTATACATCGAAGGACGTAGCATTACGAAAGCCGCAATACAGATGACAGGGCGTTTTTGCCTTATTCTGATTAATCATGCCCAGAAAAGGTGCAATCCCCGTACCGTTGGCAACCATCACGACAGTGGGCGCCTGTTTCGGAAAATGGAAATGCGCATTTTCCACGAGTCGGGCACGTAGCGTCTGGCCGGGTGCAAGCTCGTGCAGAAAACCCGAACCCAGCCCGTTCGGGTGGAGTCGCACACTCAATTGCACTTCTTTGTCGACTATACCAATCGAATAAAGCCGCTCGCGGTGGTCGTTGGCGGGATAAATGGCCAGCAAATCGCCCGAAGTAACGCTACGTCGGCGACCAGTCTGCATCCTGACCAGGAACGTACCGCCCGGCTGGTTGATACGGGTATTGGCTGTTACCAGTAGTGTTTCCAGCCTATGATCGGGTGTTTGTAGCTCGCCCAGCGGAATGGTCATCGGTCGATCGGCCTGCTGCGACCACGCTTCGGTCCAAAGACTAAAATCGGCCAGAGAGCGATCGTTGACCGTATGAATATCGACCAGCGAACTGGCCCACGATTGCTGCGACAGCAACGTATTGACTTCAAACGCAAACTGGCAAAAATCGGGGTAGGCTCTCGATCCGAACCCGACCACCGAGTACGTTATCGGCTGTGCTTGTGGGTAGTTGTTCAGCAACGTAGCAAACTGGCTGGCGTTGGTCGGTGCGTCGCCGAGTCCATACGTAGCGGTCATCACAATGAGGTGCTCCGCCAGGGGGAACGTAGCGTACTTATTTAGTTCTGTCAGATGAACTTTCTCGCCCTGCTTAAGTAGCTGCTCCTGCACTAATCGGGCGAACCGGAACGTACTGCCATTCTCTGATCCGACCAGAATTATAAATTGGCTTTCGTGGGCTTTGTACTTGTTTTTGAAACGGTTAGCCCGCCGTTTCAGCGTAATGAAAAATCCTGAGTAAATAAAAAACAGAATATTTACGCTGGCAATCGCCAGAATAATTGCCCATACCGCACTGGTCCGGCCCGTGTGCAGATTCAGGCTCAGGTTAGTCAGCAACGTAGCGGTCGGGTACGGAGTTTCGGTCAGTACGTCGCCGGTAAGTTGATTAACTGTCAGTTCGCGGTCACCGAGTTTGAGCGTATAATAATCTTCAACGTCGTCCGAAAACGGAAATTCAATGCTTTGGACGTCGGCCAGTTTCGTTCGCTGGAAAATTGGCATGTCAGCTAACTCTCGTTCGGGTTTCGACCGAACAGCGTCGAGATCGACGTCAGGCGATATGATTTTTGTTGAACCGACCAACTCGAACCGGGCCAGCGACAGGTACGTTCCCGACAGAGCAATCACGAAGATGGGAATAAGCGACAGGCGACCGAGTACAACGTGATAATACTGCGCGAAATTGTCGCGGACGATACGGGTAAAAAAACGCTTGAGCCCCCGCTGCCGCTGAATAAGCAATGCCGTGCCCGACACCGTAATCAGCAGGAGCAGGAAGGCAGTCAGGCCAATAAAAAAACGACCAATTTCCTTTAAAAAAAGCGACCGATGCAGGGCCGTTACCCATTGAAAAAACTCGCTTTGCTGGGTAGGCTTTCCCAGTACGTTGCCCGTTCGCGGGTCGATGTAGGCCGTCAGATTTTTACCGTCGGTATCGCTGCCCGTAAGCTGCACAAAGCCATGTGTATCAACGCTTAGTTCGCTGATTTCGGAAAAGCTTTTTTTAAGAATAGGAAGCGTCTGCGCCAGTGTAATGTCGCTAAATCCGTCAACCCGATACGGCTGCATTTTCTGCAAAACAGGTTCAAACGCCAGGATAAAGCCCGTAACGGCTGCGAGTGTCAATAAAAGAAAAGAAGATACAGCCAGGGCTAAGTGGCTGTATCTCCAGACAGAAATGGTCATGTAACTGATTACTGTAAGTTTGGCGTTCTTCCGCTTAACAATCGCGGACGAGCTACGACCTACCTGTTTTAATTGGTGCTGTTGGGGCTGAAACGAACGTAGCGAATATAACCCTTCCCTTCACTTTTTGCCGAAAGACCTTCGGTCGTGAGCGGAATTTCGAGGTCTTTCACGTAGTATTCCTTATCCTCAACCGCACTCTCGAAGCGTAACTTATAGTCCTTGTTTACCTTCGAATTGTCGATGTCGAGCTGAACAACGCTACGGTCACCGCCCGCAACCGACGCGCCGGTGATGGCACTGATATTGGGCGTTTTTTTGCCCAGCGCCTTATGCCATTCCTTTACGTCGGGGTACCATTTTTTATTGGAGCCCAGTACGGAGAGCGTTTTTTCGTAGGCACCTTTTCCGTTAATCAGCGATACCACTACGTAAGCGCCTTCGCCCATGTAGTTCGACATCTGAATCATACATTTGTACTGCGTTGTTTGCGCCAGCGTAGCCGATGAGCCCGTGACAAACAACGCCAGAACCAGCAGGCCTATCTTCTGTAAATCAGACATACTTATTTTAGGAAAGTGAGCGATACGTTGCCTTTCGAAAGCGATTCGTTTTCGCTGGCCAGATCGAAGGCGGTTTCTTTAAAATTGGTTGGAACGTCTTTCTTCGCGCCAATTGACAGCAGATATTTCAGGATGGCGTCGTCTTTCGAAACCATTGCCGCTTTGTGCAATGCGGTAATTCCGTCCTTGTTTCTGGCGTTAACATCAATCTGAAGCGGCTCCAGCTTTTTCACCAGCCCCAGGTCATTTTTAGTTACGGCCAGGTGATACAGCGTATTGCCGTTTTTCTGGGGTGCTTTTACGTCCAGCCCTTTTTGCTGAAGCAGCGCCAGTTTTTCCGAGAACTCATCTTTCCGTTCACCGCCCTCGCCCCGCGCTCCACCCGGTGCCGGGCTCGCCTGAACCAGATAAGCTGCCAGATTATCACCTGCTTTGTCCGTTACATTCACATTGGCCCCTTTACTCAACAGGTAATTCACTACGTCGGGCGAGTTGCCTTTTACGGCCAAAGCCAGTGCCGTAGTACCTTTTTCATTAGCCTGATTGATGTTTTTTACGTTTGGCATCAGCATTTCCAGCACCGTTACGTCCCGATTCGACGCAGCCGCATTCATGAACACCGTATTACCTTCTTCGTCGGCCTGGTTCACGTCAACGCCTTTGCTCAGGAAATACTGGATAAGTTCGTTTTGGCGAGGACGACGAACGATAGCGTGCAGGGCGTTTTCACCATTTTTATTAACGACGGTTGGTTTCAGCTTCAGGCTTTCCAGATATTGGAATACCTCTGGCGAGTTTGGGCCCCGACGCGATCCCTGACTGGCCATGATGAACGCGTTGTCCTGAGCGGGTACACCTTTTTCCAGCAATGCTTTCATAATCGCAATGTTCCCGCCCCGTGCGGCATAGCTGAACGCATTGTTGCCAGCCGCATCGGTACTTTTCAGATCCAGCCCTTTCGATACAAAATAGTCGGTCAGTTTCAGCTCCTTATCATTGGCAATGGCAATCAGCAGCGCATTGGCACCGTCGTGATTCAGGTCTTTTTTCAGGTTGGCCCCGTTTTTCAGGCACAGGTCGTATACCTGCGTATTCGACTGACCGCCCGCTGCGGCAAAATTCAGAACCGTCATGCCATGATTGTCCTCTAAATTCGCTTTTGACCCCTTGCTTAGCAGGTATTCCATCAGCTCTACGTTCCCTTTGCTGGCGGCCCAGTGGATATAAATACGTCCGTCGTGAGTCAGCTTCGATACGTCGTTGCCAGCCTGCGACAGCAGATAGTTGACCGTTTCATTAGGAGCGCCAGCATTGATCGCCATTACGACAGGGTCGAATCCCATAGGATTGAGCTGCGACGGATTACTGCCTTTTTCTACCTCAGCCTTTACCTGAGCGGCATCGGGCTTACTTTGCCAGAACGACTGGTCCAGCAGGGTATTTTTCTGCGCCTGAGCGGTCAGGGCAAAGCTTATCAGTATGGCGCTAAGAAATTTTTTCATAGAGCTATGAACGGGGATATGGGAAAGACATACGGTTATCAATACCTGTACCAACGAGTTTACGTATATATTGCACAAATCTAATAAGAATTAATCTAAATAAGGATATCGGTTGAGCAAGTCGGCGAAATTAGGTCGGTCGACAGACGGTAAGCACTGAGCAACTTACCTGTCTTATATCTGTCAATCCATTACAGACAAGCGTGCGTTAACCTAATACAGGAGCGAATTACGTAACGAATTGGCTTGGCACTATAACGTAGCGCGGTCCTTCGGGCCGCGTAACCATAAGCCAGCTGGATCTAATTATACCAGTTTAGCTCACGGTTACGCGGCCCGAAGG
>NZ_JBMDWV010000189.1:0-45368 GCF_048594605.1 Spirosoma sp. | reverse complement strand
CATCTATATCGGAGATCGGTTCGATATCAATCAACGGCTGTCGATTAGTGGCGGATTGCGGTACTCATTCTTTACGTATCTGGGTCCGCGCTCCGTCTTTCAATACGCGCCCGGCCTGCCAAAAACTGTAGCAAATATCGTCGATACGGTCACCTATATACGTAACAAATTTATCAACACGTACCACGGTCCGGAGTATCGATTATCGCTACGGTATGCGCTCTCTTCTTCGGCTTCGCTGAAAGCCAGTTTCAACCGGACACGACAGTATATTCAGATGCTGTCGAATACGACGGTCATTTCGCCCACCGATATCTGGAAACTAAGCGACCCGAATATAGGCCCGCAGATTGGTGATCAGTATGCCCTCGGATTTTATAAGAATAATCGCGCTAACACGATTGAAATGTCGGTGGAAGGATATTACAAAACCATGCAGAACATGCTCGACTTTCGAAATGGCGCTACGTTGATTCTGAATCATCATATCGAAACCGACGTCGTGAATGCACAGGGAATGGCGTATGGAGTTGAATTTCTGGTGAAAAAAATGACCGGCAAGCTAAACGGCTGGCTGAGCTACACGTATGCCCGAACACTGCTGCGCACAAACGGAAATATAGGTTCGGACGTCATCAACAAGGGCGAATATTACCCAAGCAGCTACGACAAACCGCACGAAGTAACGATGATCGGGTACTACAAAATAAACCGTCGGTTTAGTATCTCGCTCAATTTTACCTACAGCACCGGGCGGCCCATTACGTTGCCTATTGCCAAATACACAGTCGATAATGCGCTGCGGTTGCTGTATTCAGAGCGAAATCAGTATCGCATTCCCGACTATTACCGCGCTGACTTTGCGATGAACATTGAGGGAAATCATAAAATCAGAAAGCTGGCGCATAGCTCCTGGACGATTGCCGTTTATAACCTGACGGGCCGCCGGAATGCGTACTCCGTTTATTTCAAATCAGAGAATGGGGTTGTAAATGGATATAAGCTGTCCATCTTCGGGCAACCGATACCCTCCGTTACGTACAATTTCAGATTCTAGGTTTTGGTGTGTACTGCTACGTATGAAAAACAGAATGTATCGACAAATTATTGGATGGTTTCTGGTGCTTCTCGTCGGGGGCTGCGTCGATCCTTACCGTCCGGCAGAAATTACATCGCCGGATAGTTATCTGGTGGTCAATGGTTTTTTTGACAGCGCCCCCGGAACAACAACCAGGATCACTTTATCGCGGTCGCAGAACCTGTCAGATCCAAAAGCGCCCACTGCCGAAACCAGGGCCCGCGTAACCATCGAAAGTGCACGTAATGCAATCTATACGCTTTCCGAAGGAAGCGGGGGCGTTTATTCGTTGTCGGGCGTAACGCCGTTGTCGGGCGAAACGTATCGTCTGCACATCCGTACGGCCAGCGGAGGAGACTACTATTCCGATTACGTGCCGGTTCTTAAGACGCCCGCCATCGACAGCATTAGCTGGTATCCTGAAGATGATGGGTTGCAGATTAATGTAAATACGCACGATTCAAACAACAACACCCGGTATTATCGCTGGGAGTTCGACGAAACCTGGGCATACGTAGCGGCCTATTATTCGTCGTATGAGTACGATCCAAAAACCCGGCAAGTGAATCCCCGAACCGAAAACGTGTACAACTGCTGGGGAAGCGGCAACTCCAAAAACATTATAGTTAACTCGACCACCCGGCTTAGTCAGGACATAGTGAGTCAATATCCGCTGATCAGGATACCGAGCACGTCAATTAAGTTTCAGGTGAAGTACAGCATCTTGGTCCGGCAGTATGCGCTGAGTCAGGAAGGTTACAATTACTACGACCAACTGGCGAGAATAACGCAGAATATCGGTTCGATTTTTGACCCGCAACCGTCGCAGGTTACGGGGAATATCCGTTCGACGAATAAGCCTGCGGATCTGGTGTTAGGTTTTTTTCGGGTAGGCGACATCGTAAGCAAGCGGATTTTTATCAGTAAAACGCAACTTCCTCCTTCCTGGCGGGCTTACACCGGGAATCCCTGCGAGGTAGATACGTTAAGTCTGGGGGAAATTCAGGATTTGCAACCGGGTATTATTAACATCGTCGACCCCCCGCAATCCGCACAATATACGACGTCATCCATTGACTGCGTAGATTGTCGAATAAGGGGGGGCGTTAACAAAAAACCTGAATTCTGGGAGAATTGAGATCTCGGATTCGAACGGATACGCCAGTTCGACCGCGTTACAAAAACATAAGGAAATATGGCTGCAAATCGGTTTTGGGGTGGTCTGTTGCTGCTGAGCTACCTGTCTGGCTTCGGGCAAACGCCGGCATCAGTCAATACGTTGGTACAGTCGTTTGATACGTATCGGCAACAGACTTTGCAGGAAAAGCTTTTTGTGCACACCGATCAGGGGTTTTACTTTACCGGCGAAACCATGTGGTTTAAGCTTTACTACGTAGATGCTACGCTCCACCAGCCAATTGATCTTAGCAAAGTAGCTTATCTGGAACTGCTTGATAAAGAAGGTAAATCTGTATTGCAGACCAAAATTGAGTTGACGAAAGCTGGAGGGAACGGGTCGTTGTTTTTGCCTTCGTCGGTCAACTCAGGTACGTATCGGCTGCGTGCCTATACCAACTGGATGAAGAATTTCAGCGCCGATTACTTCTTCGAAAAGAACGTAACCATTATCAACCCGTTCAAACGATTAGGCTTGCCATTACTACGTGAACGGGCAAATTACTATATTCAATTTTTTCCGGAAGGAGGCAGCCTGGTTCAGGGAATTACCAGCAGAGTTGCTTTCAAGGTTGCCGACGAATCCGGAAAAGGAGTTGGAGTTCGTGGCTGGCTGTTAAACGCTCAGAACGATACACTTACCCGGTTGTCTGCGCACAGGTTTGGCATGGGGTCTTTTACATTTACTCCTTCGGATAACGTAACGTACCGGGTGGTTGTCATGGACGAGAAAGGTCGTTCGTTTACGCGTCCGCTACCCCAAATCCAGCCACAGGGATATGTTCTACGATTGGAAGAAAACGGGGCTGAGCAACTGAAACTTACGGTTACGACAAACGTAGCGAACCCGTCGGCTGTGTATTTGCTGGGGCATACGCGGCAAGTTATTAACGTAGCAGAAATGCGATCAATTCAGCGGGAAACTACGTTTTTGATCGACAAAAAAAAGTTGGGTGAAGGCGTCTCGCATCTGACGGTTTTTGATGCAGAGCGCAGGCCGGTTTGTGAGCGATTGTATTTCAGGCGACCCAAAAACCCGTTAGCCATTACGCTGAAAACCGACCGGAAAGACTACACGTCCCGAACGAAGGTGTCTCTGGAAGCGGCTGTGCAGGGGCGAGCATCCATGGCTAACCCCGCTACGTTGTCGATGGCCGTTTACCGAATCGATTCACTGGCTACGGTCGATTCGGGTTCGATTCTGAGCTATTTGTCGATGACCTCTGATTTGCCGGGATTGATTGAATCGCCGGATTATTATCTGCAATCAGAAAATGCTGCCGTGCAGGAGGCCACTGATCATCTGATGCTGACACACGGATGGCGTCGTTTCCGTTGGGATGCTATTCTAAAACAACCGACGGCCAGTAAACCGACGTTCCAGTTTTTGCCTGAATACAACGGCCCGATCGTTGAAGGAAGCGTAACTGACCCGTCGTCTGGCCAGCCCGTACCAAACATCATTACGTATCTTTCTTCGCCGGGCAAGCCCATTCGGCTTTACGTGTCCCGAAGTGATTCGTTGGGCCGTATCCGCTTTGAAATGCAGGATTTTTATGGGCCGAAAAACCTGATTGCACAAACCAATCCTGTCGATAGTATCAACAAAATAACAATTGATAACCCTTTTGTTGCTACGTCGACGAAGGGGCAACCGCCGGAACTTTCGGTAACGGAGTCGCAGAGCGATCAGGTGCTGAGTCGGAGTGTAGCGATGCAGGTGCAGGGAACGTATTGGGGCGAACGGGCAATCCAGTATCGTTATCCGACGGTCGATAGTACGGCATTCTACGGAAAGCCCAGGGAGAGTTATTTACTAGATGCCTACACGCGATTTCCGCGAATGGAGGAAGTGTTACGTGAATATGTGCTGGGGGTAATGCCCCGTAAAAAGCAGGAACACTTTCAGCTATACGTACTGAACGAGCCTTACCGGGAAACGTTCAATGATCTGTCGATGGTCATGATCGACGGAATTCCAGTTTTCGACATGGACAAAATCATTGAATTCAGTCCGTTGAAAATACAAAAACTCGATGTCATGACGAATCGATACCTGTTTGGCCCGGTTATGTTCAATGGAATCATCAGTTTCCAGACCTATAAAGGCGACTTGGCGGGTTTTCCACTCGAACCGAATCTGCTGAAGGTTGACTATGACGGTTTACAACTTCAGCGGGAATTTTACAGCCCGCGTTATGATACAGCCAAACAACTCGAAAGCCGTTTACCTGATGGTCGAACCCTGCTTTACTGGAACCCGAATCTACAAGCGGATAACAGCGGCAACAGTCGCGTCGAATTCTTTACCTCCGACCAGCCCGGTACGTATCTTATCGAAGTAAACGGCTTGGCAAAAGACGGTACGGCCGGAAGCCAGCGAGTACTGTTCGAAGTGAAAAATACGCCAAAGTAGATTGACACTTTACTCCCGCAGTTACTTACGCACCGTATAGATTCATCGCCAGAAAATCATTCCGAAATTTGCCTTTAGGATCAAACTGTTTTACGAGTTCTTTGAATTCGTCCAGCCTGGCGTAACGCGATTGCAACGTAGCAGGTGCTAACGTAAATAGCTTTCCCCAGTGGGGGCGGGCCTGAAAAGGAGCCAGTTCTTTCTCGATCATCGGCAATACTTTCTTAACGGCGGGCCAATCCTGTTTCCAGGTAAAATGAATGGCTAAACTGGGCTGTATGTAGCACGGACTCATCCAGAAATTATCGGCGTCGATGGTACGTAGTTCCGAAATAAACAGGTGTGGGCTAATGTGATCACGTAATCGCTCAACGGCCAGGATGGCTTCTACCGCATTTTTACGCGGCACGAAATATTCGGACTGCAATTCCTTACCGCTGCTTGGCGTAAAGCCCATCCGGAAGTGAGGCAATCGTTCGTACCAGGGCCCCGGCACGCCCATTTGCTCGGTGCAGTTAACGGCTGAGAGTTCAGCAATGGGATGGAGGTTTTTGGTTGCGAGTTTAGCGCCATAAAACTCAGATTTCGGTTTTGGAGCATCTCCTTTTTCAAGCAGGCTTTTTATCCAGACTTCGTTGATCCGTTTCTTCTGCCAATCGGTGAATAAACTGACGCTGTAGCCACTTGATACAATAGCCTCGAAGTGATCTCTAAGCTGATCCAGCGGTAGATTTTCGTAGACGTATTGCCGCATCTGGTACGTTGGCTGAATGTCGAGCGTAACCTTAGTAATGGCTCCCAACGCACCCAGTCCCACAACAGCACCCCGGAACGTATCGCCATCTTTTGCGCGCGAAAGTGTTCGAACTTCACCGCTGGCAGTAATGATTTCGAGGGCCGCGACCGCCGTAGAAAGATTCCCGTTTTTAACCCCGGAACCGTGCGTCGCTGTGGTACAGGCACCCGCAATCGATATGTGCGGTAACGAAGCCAGATTATGCAGCGCATAACCTTTTTTGTCGAGGTAAGGAGCAAGCTGGCCGTAACTCATTCCAGATTCGACCGTCACCGTACGTGCCTTTGGATCTAGGGATATGACCTGATCCATGTCTCTGAGCGAGATAAAGTTATGCTTACTGTCGGCAATATTATTAAAGCAGTGCCGTGTTCCCAGCACTTTCACTTTATCGTATTTTTTGATGAGTTCCTGCGTATTTTTTACCGAATTTGCTTTGTAAAGCTTATCGGTGCTATACTCAAAATTACCTGCCCAGTTTTTTAGTTTTTCAGCGGCAAACCATTCCGACAGAGGAGAAAATACAGGAGCGGCCATTAAGGTCGATGATAGTTTTATAAACGTTCTTTTCTTCATGGAGGTAGGGCTTTCTGCGAAACTAATTGGATAATTTGATAATGATGACGCTTTTCTTAACAAATTCGAAAAGAACGTAACGAAATCCTAACCCCGGCGATTTTGCTTTGACACATAGTATTTGTTCTGAACAGGTCAGGTCATAAAAAAAGGCTTCTGAAATCATTTCAGCAGCCTTTTTTTATGACGTTACGTAACGATTACAACCATTTCTTGTATTCGTTGTGAGTGATTTTCTCAACGAGAACTTCCGCCAGTGACTTAGCCTGTTCCTGCTTCGTTTCTGACTTGCCTTTCGTTTCAACGGTTACATTGATAATGTGATTGTTGTATAGCACGTGCATCGCCCCGGTTGTGGCGTCCCAAACAGCTTTGTCGCCCACATTAGCAACGGCTTTATAGTTGCCTTTGCTAACGGCTGGTTTGGTTAATGGGGGCGTAGCGGCCGACTCACCAGCGTGTTCCGGGTGCTTGTCGTCGGTGTTATGGTGCGTTGTATCAGCAGCGGATGTTTCAGAGTTTGTTCCTTCGGTCGCCGGGCCCGTGTCTGCCGAGTCTACCAGCATTTGCTCCGAAACCGGTGCTGTAATGGTTTCGGCAGGTGCACCCTGAAACATTCTATCAAAGACGTACTGAGCCTGATTAGTAGAAGAAAATGGTTTTGCTCCACCAAAGGCCACGATAACTTTGTTTCCAGCCCACTCAAATTCACAACCTTCGTGGGTATGCCCTTCGCTCAATTCTGTCTTCTCATCCAGATTGAACGTAGTGCGGATATACTCTTCACCCAAAATGTTGCAAGGCTCGTCGTAGTTGAAATCGACCGAAAGCGTATTGACGCCTGCTACTTTCCTGGCCTGAATAGGGCTGGCCTCCATTTGGGTGGCCGGATCGGAGGGTGAACTAGGGTCATTACACGCAAAGCAAAGTACAGGAAAGGCGAGTATCAGTGTTTTGATTTTCATAAGATGTTCTGAGAAAGCCCAAAAATAGCGTTTTCTTAAATACCATTTGTGTTGGTCTGATGTTTTTGATGCTTCTGGTAATTTAACTGCTTCAGTCTTCTGATGGCTATTCGCCTTCCTGGCTAACGTAATATAGAAGTGAAATGCGGTCGATATATCCGATAACCGCATTCGTTACGTAGTTTTACAAACGAATTGCCGTGTTCATGTTTGATATAGAAACCATTCCGCTTCCTCCTGGCCGTAAGGTATATTTTGCTTCCGATTTTCACCTTGGTGCGCCCGACCCTGCACGAAGTCGTCAGCGCGAACGGCAAATCGTTCGCTGGCTCGATCAGATTCGGACCGATGCCGAAGTGATTTTTTTAGTAGGAGATGTATTCGACTTCTGGTTTGAATACAAAAAAACCATTCCTAAAGGATTTGTGCGGCTGCTCGGAAAACTGGCCGAACTGACCGATGCGGGCCAGCGTATTATTCTCTTTACAGGGAATCATGATATGTGGATGGAAACGTATTTTACCGACGAAATGGGCATACCGGTCTATCGCCAGCCTCGTACGTACCATATTGGTGATAAACAATTTTACATCGGCCACGGCGACGGACTCGGTCCCGGCGACGAAACGTACAAGAAGCTCAAAGTCGTGTTTGAGCACAAACTGGCCCGAAAACTGTTTCGGTGGCTACATCCTGATATTGGCATTTCGATTGCCAACGCCTGGTCAAAACAGAGTCGGCTGAGTCATTATGACGAGATGGTTGCGCGGGACCCAGAAGAAGAATGGCTCTTTCAGTACAGCCGGACGTTGGAGAAGGAGCGCCATCACGATTACTACGTTTTCGGGCATCGGCATGTTCCCCTTAATCTGGAAATTGGGCCAGACAGTCGATACGTAAATATCGGTGAATGGATATCAGCTAAGACCTACGGCGTTTTTGACGGCAAAACGCTTGAGCTTAAGAAATGGATGGAATAGAGTTAGCGCTTCCCGAACTAGTTTCCGTCCTGCAGTATATCTTTTCGTGATACGTTTTCCCGGGGCGCTTTGTTGAGTTCGCTGCGCCATTCCTTGTTCTTGAAGTCGCCACGCTTAACCGAGCGAATGAAATTGGCCCAGGCAAACGGATTGGTAAAGGAAAAGCTTGGTGTCTGGGAACGTCCGACCACGGATTCACGCCCGAAAAACTGCTGATTCACAAAGTTCTGATGATTTGCCAGTGCGCCCATCGGCATTGTGGCGGCCTGGCGCATAATCGCTTCCGGACTGGTGTTACGTGCCAGGGCTTCCCGTTCTTTCTCGTCGGGGAGCTTTAAATTCACAAAAGCGTCTTTGAATAGCTCTTCCGTCGCGTATGGATACACCTTTACCTCGGCCAGTGTTTTTACATCTTCCTGCAACGCGACAACTGCCGAATACGTAAGGTCAGTTAATCGACGCGGGATAATGTGGTACTGCGTTTTGAAGCCGACGTAGCTAAATATAACACTATCGCCCGGAAAAACGGGTAAGGCAAAGTAACCGTTGGGAGCCGACAGAACTCCTTTGCCTGCTTTAGGAATATAGATGTATGCGCCGGGTAAAGGCTCATTGGTGCGGCCGCCTGTCAGAAAGCCGGTGAACGTAATCTGCCGTTCCTGGCCTTGCGCCTGTGCCGAAGAAAACAGGCCACCCAGAAAAAAAATCACCAGAACGAACCCGATTAACGTTAGTAAATTTTTCATACACCTTCTATCCATTCTACAAAGTAAACGAGGAAAAGGCAAGATATGGTTTCGGTTACCCGAATTTTAAGAATTTTAACAGGCTTACAGAGCCATAATCTGATCACGCAAACAGCTTCAAAAACGTAATAATGAAGGGGGCGGCCAGCAATAAACCATCGAACCGATCTAAAAAGCCTCCATGACCCGGAATGCTGCTCCCGGAGTCTTTTATTGCGATGCTACGTTTAAATAACGATTCAACCAGATCGCCGTAGGTTCCGGTTACAACAATAATCCCACCCACGCAGTACCACTGCCAGGGTCTGAGTTCCGGTGCCCAGAAAGCCAGCCCTAACGCAACTAATGCAGCCGCGGCTGCACCGCCCAGGGCGCCTTCCCACGATTTTTTTGGTGATACGCGTTCGAACAGTTTCCGACGCCCAAACTTTGTTCCGGCAAAATAAGCCCCAATGTCGCTGGCCCAGAGTAAGAGCAGGCAGCCCGTAATCAGCATGGGGTGGAATCCTCCGCCACGTAGCGCCAGAATAATAAGCAGCGCAAACGGCATAGCTACGTAAATAATGCCGAGAAACGTAAAGCCAATATTGGTGAAGGGTTTCATATCCCGCTTTTTGTAGAGCTTGATCAGGAAAATCATGGATGAAGCCGGACAAATCAGGAAATAATGCCCCATACTGATGCGGTCGGTTTCAATAAAATAGGCGAGCACGCAAATCATGACCCCGACGAGCGTTCCGTAGGCAGTAAGCGGTTCGAATCCGTCAAGACCAAGTAATCGGTAAAATTCCCGTTGAGTAAGGGCGCTGATAACGCAGAAGAGTATGGTGAACGTCCAGTCGGCATACCAGATCATGAACAGAATAAAGGGAACCCCAACTACAGCGGCAATGACGCGCTGCTGAAGATTCGACAGGTTAGCTAAACGTTGCTTCATTCTCTAAGATAACTTTTGCCAGGATTGCGTCTTTGGCCAGTACGTGAACTTCGCTTTTACCCGAACCGATCGTCGGATAGCTGCTGCTCTGTTTGTTGATAACCACGGCCGGAATATCATGTTCGAACAATAACGCTTTTGCCAGTTCAGCCCGATGGGGCAAAGGAGTAGTATAAATTGATTCCCAGGTTTCGTTCATCGTATTTGATTGGTAGGGGCCGATCACTACGTGGGGCGGTTAATTTTTCTAAAATAATATAACAGTCCTACCGTAAAGACGAAGGCTATGAGTGCATTGAGGAGAGGTACCGATTCCGTGCTTTCGATATTCATAGAAATCATTTTCTTCTGATACAAATAGACCATGAACACGGTAAAACCATTATTGACAAAGTGAGCCAGAATGGCTACCCACAGATTGCCCGACCACAGATACAAATAGCCAAACAAAGCACCCAGGAGCATGCGGGGAAAGAACCCCAGAAACTGTACGTGGATAGCGCTGAACAGGGCCGCAGCCAGCCAGATTCCGACGTGTGCATTGCCTGTCCAGTAACTGAAATTGCGTTGCAGAATCCCCCGGAAAAGCGTTTCCTCGCCGATGGCTGGGATTACCGCAATGACCAGTAAGGCTACAAGAAGCTGGCCGGTAGTCCGGAACGTAGTGAGGTATTTGGTGATACCTTCCAGATTCTTTTCTTTGTCACGAATCCATTGTTCGATAGGGGCCAGCGTTTCGGGTAAATGCAGGTTTTGATTCCACTCGATGATCAGGCCATCGAAAGGCATAAACGCGACAACAATTAAAGCGACCAGTACCAGCCCCGCCACAGCCGAAACGGGGCGTGGATTAAACTGTTCCCACGTCCGTCGTTCAACAACGTACCAGTAGAGGAGGGAAGGCAATAAAAAGGTACCCAGGTGGTTGACAGCCTGCAGAAGCATCAACTCGTACCAACTGTTTGGGGAAGTTGTTGGATTGGTTGCCAGGTCGCTCAGATACACTTGCGCCTGCTCAAAGCCCATCCCTTTGCTGAGAGCCAGAATAACAAACAAGAGTAATGTACTGACAACACCCCCGATGAGGACGAAACCGACGAGCATAATCAGCCCGCCGAGCGTTGGTGGCCGTAATGTGGAGCCTTCCGGCGTATAGATGGATTGCATATTTCCCTGTAAATTTACGTACTCGTTCGCATAATCACCATAAGGGAACCATTTCTGCCTTCGGATTGTGCTAAAACGTACCATTTATCATTTTCCTGAGGCCAGGTACGATCATGTAGTGATACGACTATTTCTGATGATAAATGGCTCTGGAATGAGTTGAAGAGAATGACATTAGCAAGAATATGGTAACAATCGGCAATATACAACTCCCGGATTTCCCACTGTTACTGGCGCCTATGGAGGATGTGAGCGATCCGCCATTTCGGGCCGTTTGTAAAGCCAATGGGGCCGATTTGATGTATACCGAATTCATCTCGTCGGAAGGGTTGATTCGCGACGCAGCGAAGAGTGTCCAGAAGCTCGATATTTTTGAATACGAACGACCCATCGGGATTCAGCTCTTTGGCTCCGACGTAGAAACGATGGGCGAATGCGCCCGAATTGCCACCAAAGCGCAGCCCGACCTGATCGATATTAATTATGGTTGTCCGGTCAAGAACGTAGCGTGCCGGGGGGCCGGAGCCGCGTTATTGCAGGACATCCCGAAAATGGTACGTATGACTGAAGCCGTCGTGAAAGCAACCCATCTACCCGTTACGGTGAAAACCCGGCTCGGCTGGGACGATCATACGAAAAATATCGGCGAAGTGGCTGAGCGGTTGCAGGATATTGGCATCAAAGCGCTCACGATTCACGGCCGTACACGCGTGCAGATGTACAAAGGCGAAGCCGACTGGACGCTTATTGGGCGAATCAAAGAAAACTCACGTATACAGATTCCAATTTTTGGGAATGGCGATATTGATTCACCCGAAAAAGCCCTGGAATACAAAAATCGCTACGGTGTTGACGGGGTTATGATTGGCCGGGCAAGCATCGGGCATCCTTGGATTTTCAATGAGATCAAACACTTTGCCCAAACAGGCCAGCATTTATCCGCGCCAACTATTGCAGACCGCGTTTCTGTTTGTCGGCAGCATCTTGATTTCTCGATTCGCTGGAAAGGTGAAATTGTTGGTCTGTTTGAAATGCGTCGTCACTACGCCAACTATTTTAAAGGGCTCCCCGATTTCAAACCGTATCGAATGCAGCTAGTCACAACCGATTCGTATGATGGCGTAAGGGCGATACTGGACGAAATTCAGGAGAAATACGTGGTTGAATTAGTATGATAAAGGAAAGAAGAAAAGATTCTATTATTTTTCGCTCGCTCTTTATTTACTCGTCTCCTTATGTATACTGCTACCCTTAACAGCCAAACACTAACCATTGATTTCCCGACAGATGGGCCTACGCTAAATGGTGAGCTTTTTGCCTGGGATTTGGTCAGGTTGTCAGACCGGACGTTTCATATTCTACATCAAAATCGGTCGTATACTGCGGAAATTATTGACCTAAATGCGCTCGAAAAAACAGTTGGGCTAAAAATCAATGGCCATATTCATCAGGTGCAGCTCAAGGATCGATTTGATCTTTTACTTGAAAAAATGGGAATGAGCAGCACGGCAAAAGTCAAAGTAAATGATTTGAAAGCACCGATGCCGGGCCTGATTGTAGGTATCAATGCACAACCTGGCGAATCCGTCAATAAGGGCGACAGTTTGCTGGTACTTGAGGCCATGAAAATGGAAAACGTACTGAAAGCTGCGGGCGATGGTACCATTAAGGCGATTCGCATTGCCAAAGGCGACCGGGTTGAAAAAGGACAGGTTCTGATTGAGTTTGTTTGATTGCGGGTTGATCAGCTGAGCAATATTAAAATGGACTCGTCATACTCACGCCGTTGTTTTCTGAAACAAGCAGCATTATTGGCTGGAACTTCACCTATTTTACCTTCCTTTACGTCGTTCCCGCGGGCTTCAATGGACGCTGATTTGCCCGATATTCATATCTTTTCGAAGCATCTGCAATTTCTGAATTATACTGATATGGCTGAAGCGGCTGTCAGTATGGGGTTTGCGGGGGTTGATTTAACCGTTCGACCTGGTGGGCACGTAACGCCCGAACGAGTCGAAGAGGATTTGCCAAAAGCAGTTGATGCGCTCAAAAAAGTCGGTTTGGCCCCTAATCTGATGACTACGGCTGTAGGCGATGCTGCCGACCCAATCGATAGGCGGTTGTTGACGGCGGCTTCCAGACTTGGTTTTCGAACGTATCGAATGAAATGGTATCAGTACAGTAAAACAAAAACCATACCTGAAGACATACAGGACTTTCAGCGCCAAATTCATGGGCTTGGCGAACTCAACAGGAGTCTTAGTTTGACAGGATGTTACCAGAATCACGCAGGATTGTTGGTGGGGGCATCAGTTTGGGAAATATGGGAAATCCTTAAGAGCGCTTCCACTGAACAGATGGGGGTTCAGTATGATATCCGGCATGCTACTGTTGAAGGTGGGCAATCCTGGCCAAACGGATTTCGACTGCTTCAGCCTCAAATTAAGTCGATTACGATAAAAGATTTCCAGTGGGAAAAGAAAAAATCAGCTGCTACGTCAGGAAAATGGGATGTGCAGGACGTACCGCTTGGCAACGGAATGATTGACTTTAAATCTTACTTTAACCTGCTTAAAAATAGCAACTTACGCGTTCCGATAACCCTGCACATTGAGTATCCGGTGGGCGGAGCTGAGCATGGTGCCACAAAATTGTCTGTTCCTCAAAACGAGGTTTTTAAGGCAATGAGAAGGGATTTAAGTCGATTAAAGGAGCTATGGCAGTCGGCTTAGCGGAAAACAAAAGACAAAACAAAGCACTTCATCGCCAGCCAAGCTTTTCCTGGGTCCGTACGTCTTTATTGCGTTTTCCTTTCCTCCTTTTCCTTATCTTTGCCCGCAAAACTTCCCTTCATGACATCGCAAACAAAGTACAAACGCATCCTGCTCAAACTGAGCGGGGAGGCTTTGGCGGGGCCTAACGGTTATAACATTGACCCGGCAATTCTAGAAAGATACAGTCAGGAAATTAAACAAGTAGTCGATCTGGGCGTTCAGATAGCCATTGTTATTGGTGGGGGCAACATCTTCCGGGGCGTTTCTGGAGAACGCTCAGGGATAGACCGTGTTCAGGGTGACTACATGGGAATGCTGGCCACCGTAATTAATTGCATGGCGCTTCAAAGTTCACTCGAAAAACACGGTATGTACACCCGGGTTATGTCGGCCATCAAGATGGAGCAGGTCTGCGAACCCTATGTTCGTCGGCGGGCCGTCCGTCATCTTGAGAAAGGGCGGGTTGTGATTTTTGGTGCTGGTACAGGTAATCCGTATTTCACGACCGATTCAACCGCGGCCTTACGGGCTATCGAAGTCGAAGCCGACGTAGTACTCAAAGGCACAAAAGTAAACGGAGTGTATACGGCTGACCCGATGAAAGACAAAACGGCTACGCGGTATACGACCATAACCTTTGCCGACGTTTACGAAAAAAAACTGAGTGTAATGGACCTGACGGCGTTTACATTATGCCAGGAAAACAATTTACCCATCATTGTCTTTAATATGAATGAGCCGGGCAGCCTGCTGCGTTTAATTGAGGGCGATGACAACGTTGGTACCCTTATCACAACGAGTCTATCTTAATGAAGCGTTGTAAAGTCATAGAGTTGTAAAGTGGTTACCGCCTACAGATCTTTAAAACTCTATCACTCTTCAACTTTATAACTTTATAAAAATGGAAGAGATCGAGCTGTTTCTCGACGATGCAAAAGATACGATGGAAAAGGCTCTTAAGCATTTGTCCATCGAACTAACCAAAATTAGGGCTGGAAAAGCCAGCCCTGCCATGCTGGACGGTATTCAGATTGAGTATTATGGGATGTTGTCGCCTTTAAACACGGTGGCTTCTGTTACAACTCCCGATGCCCGCACCATAGCTATCAAGCCATTCGAGAAAAAACTTATTGGTGAGGTTGAAAAGGCTATTCGTAACTCAAATCTTGGGTTGGCTCCCAACAACGATGGTGAATTGATACGACTAAGTATTCCACCTTTAACGGAAGAACGTCGCCGTGACCTCGTTAAAAAAGTAAAGCAAGAGGTTGAAATCGCGAAAGTTAATGTTCGCAATATTCGTAAAGACACAAACGACGACATCCGGAAATTAGTTAAAGATGGTGTATCGGAAGATGCCGTGAAAATGGGAGAGGAACGTGTGCAAAAACTAACAGATGCGTTCATTGCCCGGATTGATGACACGTTTGCCGCGAAAGAGAAAGACATTCTTTCCGTCTAAACCATAGCGAAGTCGGAGACAAACATGAAACTAGCAAAACTAATTGTTGCTGTTGCCCTTGGCTTTCTATCCTGCGAAGGAGGAAGTTTCAAGAAGAAGGACTGCAAAACCTGCGAAACCATTACGTATGGTCTGCAGGGACAGACTGGACGTATCGAAAACAAAGTCTGTGGGAATGACGAAGTTTCGGCATACATCGTCGCCAACACCACCAGCAACAATAGCACAACGGTTGTATCAACTTGTAAGTGATACGTTGTCAGCGACTTCTCTATATATAAAATGGCGTAAAAGCCGTTCATGCTTTGACATGAACGGCTTTTTAGTTAATTCTGATCGCTCCTGCTTTATCTTTGACGATCTCCATCATACCTGATTACGCTCACATGAACAGGGTAAAAAAGCAAACAAGCTGGATTTTTCTCTTCCTTTTTGTCGGCCTGTCAATAGGTCACACAAAAGCGCAAACGTATCGATATAAGGTTACGCAAGGCCAGGGCAATACACAGATTATCAGTAGAGAATCAAGGCCGGGCTCCAACCGTTTCGATCAGGTTGTGAGTACGTTACCTTCTGATGCGGTACAGGGTCGGAAGGCTGGCCGTTTCTTGCTTCCCTATGCACCGGAACCCAAAGGGCAGATTGATATTACACAGTTTGGCACGCAGAAATATTACTCGCCGAATTTTCATTTTTGCATTGACATAGTAGGAAACAAATCTGTAAATGAACGTAAAGCCGCAGGAATTAATACGTTCACAACCTGGTCAGTTAAGCCCGAACATAAGACTCAGCTAGTCTACGGCGATGAGATGATTTACCTGACCGAAAATTTCATTGAACCGTTACGTAATGCAGCCTTTTACTTCTGTACCCTCCAGGAATTTTTCAATCATGCCTGGAACGTAGTGCCTGCTTTGGGGCATGGCGATTTAGCTAATACAAAATACCTTGTTTTCGACATTGAAAGCAGTATGTGGCTGAACGCCGGTAACAGTGAAGAAGGACCGCTGCCGGGTTGGAGAGATGCCGGATATTACTCAAAACAGGGGAGTAGCAATGGAAACTGGCATGATGCAAAAAAGAAAACGATTCAGCTGGAAGGCACAAAAGAAACCGTTACGGTGGAGCAACTGGCAGCACGTGGACAGTCCGTCTGGACGAACGAACTATACACACGTCGCGCCAACCGAATGGCAATTCTGATGGAAGTTGCCCGGCTGAAGGGAAAACCGGGCACAAAAGTAGCAGAGGGTTCGTCGATGGCACAGGGAGAACCACGTGTTGATTTCGAAAAAAATACCGGACTTTTTTTTGAAGGTAGCTGCAACGTAGCGAATGTTGGGGGCGACAGGCAGGGGAACCTTAGGTTCAATAAACCGGGTGGAGGTACCGTTACCATTCGATTCAAGGAAAGCTTTTACGCACACGAAGATTTTAATCAGGCGTATTGGTATCGCTTTGATCCCGAATTCGACCCGTGGGATAAAGAAGCTATTTTCGATCAGAAAAAGCCAGGTACACAGACGTATCAGTACATCTGGAGTAAGATCAAGCCGATCCATATTGTTGGCCTGGAGAAAGGCTATCTTCAGGAGAACCGGCGCTTGATGCGAGCCCGGTCGGGGGGTGTGCGTCCGATGTGGCGTCAGATTGAACCTTGCTACGAGGGTAACTGGCGGGCTCCGTTCGCAGATGTACAGAACATCCGGCGCTATGGTAACGACAATTTCCGCGATACGCCCAAACTATGGCAGCCACCGTATGAACAGTATTCCCGTTACGTTGTCACTCGATTTTTTGCAGGTGATGAGCCTGACTGGGGATTTTATATGTTCCCTATCGATCCGCTTGATATTGTTAAAGAACTAAGCAACCCGGCTGATCCGGATACAAAATCCTACTGGAATTTTTCGCTGCATCCTGTTTCGGCAATGCTGCAGGCCAGGGCCGATCTTCAGCCGTACGAGACGTATTATCCGGGCAGTACGTTGATCGAAGATCCGGAAGTACAGATGAACGAGTCAGGGGGCTTTTTTGCCTACAATGGCGTTGCTGCCGTCAATAATGATGGCGGTAAAGTAGGCCCCAGACGCCCCGCCTACATGCTACGTTACAAACCTGTACCGGGCGGTTGGCGCGTACTGATTATGGGAGGTATGCTGCAAAACTGGGCTGAAGAAAGGACCGATATTGTGCGTGTACCGGGGGGGCAATTGAATGGTAACCGCTTCAAAGTTAAGCTTCGCGGGCCATCGGCACAGGTCTACGAGTTTATGGTCAAGGAAACGGATAAAAATCAGCTTTACGAAGCGCTTCCGGTGGCGGCACCAGCCTGGGAAAAGCCTGGTTACGCAGGCCGTGTAGGAGCGTTTCTGAATAATTGATGTAATAAATAGTTAGTCCTGCGATAGTCTTGCTCGAAATTTATTTGCATATGGCAGAGGACGTAACCATGAATAAGTTATGATGATAGATGCAGAGAACTTGTTGTCTACGTAATGATTTGTACGGTAATTAAAACTAAAAAAATGTGTTACCAGTTAGTAGACAGGGCGTCTAATTGGCATGAATAAGAAGTCTTTTTTACCCGGTCCCTGGACATTGATACTTGCCCTTGCTTTTTTGTTATTCCTGGTCGTTACAAAAACGATATGGGATGTGCTTTGAGCAGGTTGTGCGAATTGTAGAACTATTTTTACCTCGTCTGGCGAACCGCAGCTTTCAGATAATCAAGTGCTGTCCGACTGATGAGTTGAGTATCGATATTCGCTACGCGCTCGCCCCGATGTTCGTAAGGCCAAACCTCCCCCGTCAGTACATCGAAGGTTCCGTACGGCACTAAATCGTATTCTTCATATCCCCAGTATAAAAAATCAGTTGCGTCCGTCAAGGTATCGAACCCTACGGCGTAACCAATCTCTTGCTTAGCGAAAACAACGATGTAGCGCATGCAACCATATACGCAAAAAGAGACAGCACGGTTGCGTTCTGTTTCGTTTTTTTAGCGTATCATCATTGCCAACAATCCACTACTGGTTCGGTCCGTTTTAGACAAAGCCGTATCTTTGAGCTACGTATCGTCTTTACTTTATGAACCAACCAACTTTGTTCCAACGGCTGCGCCCGCATCTTCTTGCGGTGCTGGGGCTTTTGGTGCTGGCAATTATTTATTTCTCGCCAGTACTTTCAGGTAAAACGCTTGCCATGCATGATGTTCAGGAGGCATCGGCAGCGGCCCATGAAATTCGCGAAATAGCCCAGCAAACGGGAGAAAAACCGCTCTGGACTGATGCCTTATTTAGCGGAATGCCCGGCTACATGATTGATTTCTCCTATCCATATATTCTGGTCTACAAAGCGGTTACGGGTGTGGTCAATCTACTGCCCAACACCGCCAGCATTATTTTCGTCGTCATGCTGAGCATGTACGTCTTCCTGATTGTATTAGGCTGTAACTCATGGCTTTCAGCGCTTGGAGCCGCTGCTTACGGACTTGGTACGTTCGGAATCGTTAGTCTGGAAGCGGGGCACGTTTCCAAACTGTTTGCCCTGGGGTACGGAGCCGGTATGTTGGCTGGGGTGATTCTGGCATTACGTGGCCGGCACTGGCTGGGAGCCGCATTGACAGGGTTTTTTCTCTGTATGGAATTTGGTGCCAACCACATCCAGATTACGTATTACCTGTTTATGGCTGCTGGCCTTTACGTTCTTATTGAAGGTATCGCCCTGATCCGGGCGGGTAGAGGTCGTCAGTTGGCGTTTGGCCTGGCAACGCTGGCTCTGGCCGGAGCACTGGCCGCGGGTAGTTTTGGTAAGCGGCTGTTGGTCCTAAATCAGTATACCAAAGAAACCATTCGGGGCAAGTCGGAACTGACGGCAAAAACAACAAATCCGGATGGAAAGTCACCCAGTAGTGAATCGAAAGGCGGCCTGGATAAAGATTATGCTTTTGCTTACAGTTATGGCAAGGCCGAAACCCTTACGTTGCTGATTCCGAACGTATACGGTGGTGGTTCGGCGGGTGGATTGAGTACTGATTCGGAGTTATACAAAGCGATGGTGAACCGGGGGATCGATCCGGGAGCGGCCAAACAACTGGTCGAGCAGGGATTTCCTACATACTGGGGTGATCAGCCAATATTAGGCGGGCCTGCGTATGCCGGGGCTGCGTTGCTCTTCCTGTTTGTACTGGGCATGTTTGTTATTCGAGGGTCAATCCGCTGGTGGTTATTAAGTGCCACTTTGCTGATGGTTATGTTAGCCTGGGGAAAGAACTTCCTGTTTTTCAATGAGTTGTTGTTTGATTATCTGCCCTACCTAAACAAGTTTCGGGCAATGACTATGGCGCTCTGTCTGGCTCAGTTATTTATGGCTGCCGGAGCCGCCCTTGGTATTCAAACCATCGTTAGTGAGAAGCTGACACTGGCACAGCTCAAACAATCGCTCTTTATTAGCTTAGGGCTTACGGCAGGCGTAGCACTGCTTCTGGCTGTAGTGGGCGGGGCTTTTTTCGCGTTTCAGCGCCCAAACGACATCAATATTTTATCTCAGATTTTTGGTGATGCGGGTAAGGATTTCCTGGCACCCCTTATCAGCGACCGGCAGAGTATGCTACGTTCCGATGGGTTTCGATCTGTTATTCTCATCGTATTGGCGGCCGGCACGCTCTGGTTATTTCTGACCAATAAAATCAAAGCAGCGGTATTCTATCCGCTGCTATTTGCCATTGTGGTATTCGACTTATTTGCCGTTGACAAGCGATTTTTGAACAGCGCCGATTTTGTGACGAAGGCAGAAGCCAGCACACCCTTTGTGGCAACGGCCGCCGATGAGCAGATTTTGCAGGATAAATCGTTGGGGTACCGCGTATTCGATCAAACGGGCTCGTTCATGGAAACAAACCGGACGTCTTATTTTCACCGTTCGGTGGGCGGTTATAACACAACCCGGCTCCGGCGATACAATGAGTTGATTACACATGCGTTTCAGCCCAATTTTTTGAATATCCTGAATATGCTGAACGCCAAATACGTGATACGTCCGGCAGAACCCGATCCGGCTAATCCGCAACAGCAACCCACCGGGCCAGTGGCTTTGCCGAACCCAAACGTAATGGGGGCTGCCTGGTTCGTTAAGCATGTGCAGCAAGTCAACAATGCCGACGAAGAAATGGCGGTTATGAAAACATTGAGCACGCGAGACTCGGCCGTTGTTGATAAACAATTTGCCACTCAGTTAGGCAGTTTACCCGCTACAATGGATCATACCGGTAGCACAATCCAGTTGACGAGTTATCGTCCCGATAAACTTATATATCAGGCAAATGCTGCCCGGGATGGATTAGCCATTTTTTCAGAAGTCTATTACCGGGGGCACGAAGATTGGCAGGCGTTTATTGATGGAAAACCAGCTCCACATTTGCGGGCTAATTACGTATTACGCGCCATGCGGATTCCGGCTGGAAAGCACACAATAGAATTCCGATTCGACCCGCCCCTGGCTCGTACTGGCGATACTATCGATCTGATTTGTAACGTATTACTGATTGCGCTGATCGGATTTGTAATTTTCCGGGAAGGACGCGGGCGTCAATCTCATCCGGTGCCCGAACCTGAGCCAGTTACACCAACACCTACAACATCAGAAGGCTTAAAACCAATTCAGCGCCATACGAAGTCCAAAACAAAATAGCCCGCATTCCACTAAAAAGCCCTGCACATTCAGAATGTGCAGGGCTTTTTAGTGGAATGCGCTCAGGATTTAGGCTTTTTCTCTGGTTTAGTAGCTGCAGTAGGTTTGCTCTTTGGTTTAGGTCGTGTATTGCCGTACGATCCACTGGCAATCTTGCCTTTGCGGGATTTTTTATCGCCTTTGCCCATAGTTACTGGTTCGTTTAGGGTAGAAAGATTTATTTATTACTTGAAAATGCCTTCATTTGTTTGATTCATCTTTGCTCCACGGAAGCATCTGGCAATAGATGAAAGGCAATCCCTGAGAATAAAAACATGAATAGTTTGCAACGAATACGTCAGTAAGCGGGTCAGTAGTATAAATCCTCTTTATTTCGTTTATGAATCGCCTGCAATCGTTTCTTTACCTGTGGCTCCTCGGGCTTTTGCTTCTGGCAAGCTGCGACAAGACCAACGTAAAACCTGAAATCATTACTATGCAAATTGCTGACCATACGCAGGACTGTGTTGGGGTCGGTCCTCAAAAATGTTTGCTGGTTAAACAGGATGGTGATACGGACTGGAAATTTTTTTACACCAGAATTGAGGGTTTTACCTACGAGCCAGGCTATGAGTATAAATTGCTCGTGAAGCGGGAGCCAATAAAAAATCCGCCAGCCGATGGGGCCAGCCTTCGCTATACACTGGTTGACATGCTGGAAAAAAATAAAACGTAGGTTCAATACAAATCGGCCCGTTTCTAAGGTAGAAACGGGCCGATTTGTATTGGGCGTCTAGCTGAAGACTATCCAGGGGAACTACAGATATGGAGCTTAATTCAGCTCGACCATCGCTTTGATAACGCCATTTGCCGGATCAAGCCAACTGGCGAACGTAGCGCCAACCTCGCCGAACGTAACGCGGTGAGTAATATAGGTTGTTGGGTCAACCAGGCCTTTTTTCAGACTCGAAATTACATGCTCGAAATCCTGACGGGTAGCGTTCCGACTGCTCATCAACGTAGCTTCGCGCTTGTGAAATTCGGGATGACTTACGCAAATCTCGCCTTTCTGAAGGCCAACCAATACGTAGCGAGCGCCGTGTGCCATATATTGAAAACTGTTGTTAATGGCTTTCAGACTGCCTGTTGCGTCGATTACCACGGTTGGCATATCACCATTGGTGATTGTCCGAAGTTGATCTGCTACGTCGGGAGCCAGGGCGTTGACGGTATGAGGAACCTTTAGTTTGTTCTGACAGAACGCCAGTCGGGATTCATTAATATCCATCGCAATTACGTTGCCGCCTGCAATCCGGGCAAACTCCATAATTCCCAGCCCGATCGGGCCTGCCCCCACCACCAGGACAAACTCACCCGGCTGGACATCTGCCCGACGAACGCCATGAGCACCAATGGCCAGAGGCTCTACCAGCGCCAGTGCATCAACGCTCAACCCTTCGCCATGCACCAGCGAGTAGGAGGGAACGGACAGATACTCAACCATGCCACCGTCGATATGTACGCCACTCACCTGTAGGTTTGTGCAGCAGTTGGGCTTACCCGATCGGCAGGCAATGCACGTACCACAATTGAAGTAAGGAATGAACGTAACGGTTTCGCCCGGCAAAAAACCAGGAGCGCCATCGGCTTCGATGAGTTCGCCGGCTAGCTCGTGCCCAAGAATTCGAGGGTAAGCAAAATATGGCTGAGTGCCTTCGTATGCATGCAGGTCCGTCCCGCAAATGCCAATACGTTTAATCTGGATAATAGCCCGGCCAGGAGCCGACGTCGGTTTAACGCCTTGCTTATAATCGAATTGGCCCGGTGTTGTACATACTAACGTGTTCATAGAAAAAAAGAAAAAACTTACCGAAGGCTCCACATGGCGCATAACACGCTTTGGAAAAAACTTCGGTAAGTTTAAGAAATACTACCAACCTATTCACTATTCATTATTTCAATGGATCAAATGTGCCCCCCCACGTTGTATTCTGAATGAGTTTGGGGTTGTTGTCGATGGCAGATTGTGGTATGGCAAAGAAATAATATTCCGGTTTCCAGTTGACGGCATACTTCGTGTCAAGCTGTTTGAATGCCAGCGTAAAATAATCGGTGTAAGCCTTTTCCAGACTGACGTTGTCGCGTGTGGTTGCGAAGTCGGCCGGTACGCCCGTTGTTTTCAAGTTGATCGTGACACCAGTCCGACGGGTACCGTTCAGCGTTTTTTCGATTAGTTTCCAGCGACGAAGGTCCCAGAATCGTTTTCCTTCGAAAGCAAATTCAATTTGCCGCTCGTACAGAATGGCGTCGAATAACTCGGCACGGGTCATGTTAGCTTTCAGTCCGTATAGTCCATCAGTACCGGCTTCAATGCCCGCCCGTTTGCGGATGGCTTTCAACTGCGTGTATGCTTCATCCAGTTTATTCACACCAACGGCACTTTCGGCCAGGTTCAACAATACTTCGGCAAAGCGAATCTCAATCCAGTCTGTCCCCGAATACTGAACTTCGCTGATCGCTGGGGCAGGGTTAATGGCTTTGCGTGTGTAAAAACCAGTATTCGTCGCTTTAGGCTCTACGGTTTTTCCGCCCGCAAAATAAGTCCACAGCTTGTAGTTGCTGTTGCCGTTCAGCGGCCAGGTTACCCCATTGTAAGCAATTGTCTTATCAAAACGAGGATCACGATTTTTGAAAAACAACTGATCGGTGTACGCATACTTCGTCGATTCGCCTGGTTTTTTGCCGTCCAGCATCGGAAACGCTTTAACCATTTCCCAGGATGGCTGGTTTGAACCTCCGCTTGTTCCTGTGTAAGATGGGCGCGTTGCGTTGTCATAGCCGTTATTTTTCCGGGCCTGATCGGAGGTCGTTGTATTATACCCCGTTACGAGTACAGCTTCCGGATTGTTGACTTCCTGAAACCACAACTGATCGAATGAACTGTTTAAACCATACCCGTTGGCTGTCAGCAGATCATACGCCTGTTTGTTGGCATCGTACGAAGCCTGCCATTTCGTTACGTCGTCCGTTGGGTTAAACTGCGGACTGGCCGCCGTGAGCAGAACACGACCCTTAAATGCCGCTGCCGATCCCTTCGTGATACGTCCCCAGTCGTTCGTAGAAGCCCACTTGCCAGGAACCGATGCAATCGTCGAATCCAGATCTTTAACAATCAGGGCAAAACTCTCTGCGGTGGTATTACGGGGTAAAAATGCCTGGTCTCGCGCTTCGACGCCTACAGCCGCCAGTGGAGTCAAGACCATGGGCACCCCACCATACAAACGGACCAGATCGAAATAGCGCCAGGCCCGGAAAAACTGTGCCTGCGCCCGAAGTTTGTTCTTCGTAAAGCGAGGTAGCGATCCGCCATTAACGTCATTCAGGAACATATTGATGACCCGAATTTTACCGTAGTTGTTCGTTGCGTCGAGCTTCGTACCAAAATCACCGACTTCGTTGACGAGCAGTGTTCCTTCCAGCAGTTTGCTTTCGCCAAACGATTCGTCCGACAGGGTAGTAACACTCGGATTGCCTGGTCCTAAGCTTGAAATCCCGGCGGGGAGGTTCTGGTCGTAGATGTAATCGAGGTTCATCTGCGTAAGCGTCGAATCGTTAAAGATCAGCGCCCCGTTGGTCGAACTCAGATCGGTTTTGTCGAGTACCTTCATGCAGCCTGTCAACGCAAGCGACGAACAGAAGGCAGCCAGGAATTTATGGGATAGTTTCATTGGATCAGATGGAGGTTTACAAACCAAGATTTAAGCCTAGCGAGAAGGAACGTAGTACGGGATACGTATTGTAAGGACCTGAATACGATTTGTAATCGTATGGGTTGTACAGGTTAAGCGGGTTCGTTGCCACCATGTATACCCGAACGTTGCTCATGCCCAGTTTACTGGCCACACGGGCAGGCAAACCATACGACAGGTTGAAGTTCCGGACAGCTACCTGCGTTGAGCTTCTGAACCAGAAATCCGAAGGGACGGTATACGTATCTTTGTAATAAGGGCTTGGATACGTAGCGTTTGGATTTTCGGGAGTCCAGTGATTAGCCCAGAAAGCAGGTCGGTTGGAGGTTGCCGTGGCTTGTGACTTCGCATCGCCCTCTACGGCATCCTGACCACCGAACGAACCGCTGATAACAGCCGCCATTGAGAAGTTCTTGTAAGTCGTGCTGAAATTGAAGCCGAATCCGTAGTGGTTGTTGGCTTTGCGCGTCAGGAACTGCATGTCGGCGTCGGTGATTTTACCGTCCGGTGCGGTGTATTGACCTGATGCATCCTTCGGTCCGCGAACATCTTCGTAATACAGCATACCTGGCTTCGGTACCGCTCCGAAGAGTGTGTAGCCGGGATTTTTCTCCAGATACGCGTCTACGTCCTGCTGGGTCCGGAACATACCCAGGTATTTATATCCCTGGAAACCCATATCCGACGATTTACCGAGAGGGTCTTCATACGTGCCCATTTTACCTTTTTCGACGTCAATTTTGATTTGCTTGTTATCGTTCCAGGTAAGGAACGTATTGACTTTATACGACCAGTCGTTGGTAATCTTGTCGCTCCATCCGAACGAAAGTTCCGTTCCAAAACCGTCCACAATTGCGAAGTTTTCGGAAGGCAACGTAGCACCAACAACCAGCGGAACCGACGAGGTCAGAGCCGTCAGCATGTTGTAACGGTGATCGTAGAAAGCGTCCAACGTAACCGAGAGCCTGTTTTTCAGGAACTGTGCATCCAGTCCGATGTTGTACTTTGTGTTGTTATCCCACTGCGCCAGACGGTTGGCCATCGCGTTGTTGGGTGTTACTACCAGCGGACGGTTTGAGTTACCGCCAAATACGGCCCCTTTTCCGGTCTGGATCGAATAGCTTGTCAGCCAGTTATACGGTTTTGTCGCATCGCCACCCATGAAACCTAACGAACCGCGTAGTTTCAGGAAGTCAACCCAGCGAACGTTGTTGCGGAAGAAAGGCTCTTCAGAAATCACCCAGCCCAGCGAGAACGACGGGAACAGACCCCAGCGATATTCAGGCGCAAACTTGGTCGAGGCATCGTACCGGATAGCCGTTTCGAACAGGTATTTGTTGGCGTAGTTGTAATTGATCCGACCGGCATACGACAGGAAGCCCGCTTCGGTTTCGGTTTCGGAGGCCGACTGGGTACCCGTCGCGTAACGCATATTATCCAGACCGCCAATGATAACACCTTCAGCCATAGCCGCTACCTGATCGGAGTGGGTTTCGGCCTGTTCGAAGAAGGCAATCGCCGATATCTGGTGCTTGCCAAACTGATTGTCGTAATTCAGGTACCCGTTAAACTGATACGTATCAACATAGCCTGGGTTGATCCGGACCCGGTCGCCGTTGTTCAGCGGAACGATTTTCAGAACATCGCCCCCGTAAATGTGCTTGTGGTCGCCAAGCATCGAGAAGCTATACGTATTATACCACGTACCGTATTGTTTGCCGAAGCTATTGTCGAACGTACGGCTGTACAGAACACGGGCTTTCAAACCTTTGACAAACGGAATTGAATAGTCCAGATTGGCCGTTACGTTCAGACCGCTGGTGCGGGTCTGGGTATAGTTGTTGGATTTCTGAATTTCGAAAAAATGGAACGCATTGAAGTCGTTGGTACCACCGTTCGCCAGCAGAACTGGTAACCCATTAACGTAAGGCGGATTGAACTGGGACGTATATAGCAGACTTTTCATGTCGTTTTCCGCGCTTTCGCCACCCTGCTTCAGGTAATACATACGCTTGTTCGACAGATCACCGCTCAGCGACAGAGCCGCTTTCAGATTCCGGGTCACCTGCATATCGGCGCTGGCACGGAACGTCCATTTGCTCGAATTGATATTGTCGAAATTAGCGTCCTGAGCATTGTACGAAGCTCCCGCGAAAAACGTAGCCTTGTCGCTACCACCACTCACGTTCAACGCATGACGCACAACGGTAGAAGGTTTCCAGGCCTCACGCAACCAGTTCGTATTGTTGTTTCTGAAATATTCCAGTTCGTCCGGCGAGTAAATAAGCGGATCGGTTAGCGGCCTGCCCGCTGCAATGTTCATATCATTCAGATACGTCGCCTGCTCGTAGCCGTTCATCATCTTGGGCAACGTAGCATCCGAAATACCGGTTGAGCCACTGTAGCTGAATTTGGGCGTACCGGCCTTACCGCGCTTGGTCGTTACGACAACAACACCCTGGTTAGAGCGTGCGCCATAAATAGCAGCAGCAGCATCTTTCAGTACCGAAATTGCGTCAACTTCCGATACGTCCAGTGCGTTGAAATCCTCTTCCGAACGCACTACGTTATCAATAACGTAGAGAGGACGTAGCGTTCCTCCGTCTTTGGCTAATACGACAGGATTCCGAACCGTAATCTGGGCTGCTTCGCCCGGACGGCTCGTGCCGCCTGAAACGCCTACACCCGGCAGTTGACCCGTCAGCGCTGCGGATAAGCTGTTAACCGGCAGATCCTGCACTGATTTCATGTCTACCGAAGCAACGGCACCGGTCAGGCTAACCTTCTTCTGAACGCCGTAACCCACAACGACTACCTCGCTCAGCGCTGCTGCATCTTCTTCCAATTGAATAGCCACCGCCGTGCGTCCGTTCATCTGAACTTCCTGGGTTTTGAAACCGATATAGCTGAAGATCAGCGTTTCGTTTCCTTTCGGCAGATTCAGTCGAAACGTGCCCTGAATATCGGTAACAGTTCCCGTTTTAGTTCCTTTAATTAATACGTTTACACCCGGTAAGGTCTGACCTTTAGCGTCTTTCACCGTCCCGGTTACGTTTTCCAGCGGGGCCATTGGGCCAGCCGAAACCATTACGGTATTCCGGCCTTCTTTTTCTGCGTAGCAGACCTTTTCGGTCACACCACTCAGAACCAACGCGCAGACCAGGTTGGCAGTGCTGGCGAAGAGTTTAGGTTGTTTATTTCGTAGAGCCAGGAGCATAATTGTTTAGGCAATTAGAAGTTGAAGCAAAAAGGTGTCCGTTATAAAGGTTACGTAAAAGTTATTCGGGCTTATTTGCCGGATTTAGCGGCTTCTTTCTCTCGGGCGATACGTTCTTCCCATTCTTTGCTCGCCTTTTTCATGTCGATACCAGCCGCCGAGAGGTAATTATTAATACGTCCTTTGTATTTGCCGAACGTAGCGTGTTTCCGCTCCGACGAGCCTTCATCCATGGCTCGCTCGCGGGCTTCGGTCAAATAAGTCAGGATCTGCTGTTTTTGCTCATTGGTCAAATTCGGGAGCATCGCCTGATAACCTTTGTAAGTGATGGGCAATACGCCGTAGGTCATACCATCCTTAACCTGCTCAATCTGCTGCGAAGTTAAATCGCGGGCGAGCGTAGTTAAGTACGAGCTATGCAGAGCAGCCAGTTTTGCGCTTGCTTCCGTTTCAATTACTTCTTTCTGGGATGCATCGGTCAGCTTTGCCAGCGCTTCTTTCCGGTTATCATGAATAGCATTCAAATCCTGATATTGCTTTGCTATAGCTTCCTGAACGCGGGCCAAGATCTGCGAATCACTGATTCCTAACGTAGCGGCAATTTTGGCGGCCCGTTCGTTAACGACCCGTGTATACGTTGCTTCTTTGCTCTGCGTCTGTTGATCCTGCGCCTGGCTATAGGCTACGCTGGTAAAAGCGATCAGGGAGCTCAGCAAGAGGTTTTTTGGTGTCATTTTCATGATTAAATCGTAAAATCTTAGAATTCTTGCCTGCTGGATCGCTCCTGAACAAACGGACGAAATAGCGCTGTTAATCGGGTGTGAAAAGGAGATAAAACCGAGAATTAACAATACTTTTCTATAACACACTACAAAAATATAGTACATTTTATGGGCAGGGCTGCATTTTTTTGTCAATTTATTATAGGAAATTATCATAGAATAAATTGGAATTATCTGCGTTGATTCGATTAAGTTTGTATAATTATTGCCAGAGCGGTTTGGGCTATATGTAGAAGGCGGAAAACACACGGGGAAATAGGCCTCAAGGCGTCCGCAAACCCATTTCAAACTGGTGATACCAATCAGTCAGCGTTTACTCAGTACCTCGATAGAATAGCCTACTCAATACCATGAAGCCCTTATTTCGAAAAGTGACGGCCAGACTCGAAAATTCTTTTACAGTCCGGCACGATATTTTACCTCATTTTAAGAACATATGGCATTACCATCCCGAACTGGAACTCCATTATATCCTCAAAGGCGAAGGGGTCCGGTTCATCGGTGATAAGATCAGTAATTTTTCTCCCGGTGAAATCGTCTTCGTGGGCGAGAATTTACCCCACACCTGGCGTAGTAATGAGGAGTATTTTTACAATGATCCCGATCTGAATATCGAGGTTATTGTTATTCAGTTTTTGCCCGATTGCCTGGGAGAGGATCTGCTGAAGCTGCCCGAAGCGTATTTGATTCCCAAGCTTTTTGAAAAAGCAAAAAGCGGCATGGTAATTAACGGCCGAGCCAACGCAAAATTGGCTGATCTGATGCATCAGGCCCTCACGGCCAGTAATCTTGACAAGATCATCATTCTGCTGTCAATTCTGAAAACACTGGCCGAAACAGATGAATATGAGCCGATTGTTAATGGGCGTACGGTGTTCTATCAATCGAATGAAACAGATTCACTACGTCTGAACACGGTTTGTAGCTATACCTTAACAAACTACAAAAAAGAGATAACCCTGGAAGAGATTTCAGCCATCAGTAATCTGAGTGTTACGTCTTTCTGCCGTTATTTCAAATTAATGACGAACAAGACGTATTATGATTTTCTGATTGAGATCCGGATTAGTCATGCCTGCCGGGCGCTGATTGAGGACAAGATTCCGACTGAAGTAATCTGTTTTGACTGCGGCTTTAATAACGTGTCGAATTTCTACCGTCATTTCAAAAAAGTTACCGGACTTACTCCGCTGGAGTATAAGCGCCAGTATCTGAACAAATCGAAATCGCTGCTAACCAAAGTTGCTGCTGTGTAAGTATTAATAAAACAGAAGGCTCATACAAATTTGTTACGTAATGCCGAATCGGATCAGGTACACCTGCCGTTTCGGCATTATGCTTTAGAAACCCTTTAAAATTACGACTTCCGCATTAAAAGAATTGCTCATTGCAACGGAGGTAAGGGGGGCTGCGTATTCTACAACAGCAAACCTAATACATTCCCATAATGAAAAACCTAATGATTACGGGCTTTATCGCCCTGTTTGGCGTAGCTCTGTGGAGTTGCAACCAGAACCAGGCTGTTTCGCCTGACACTGATCTGACCGCAAGCGCGGCCCGGTTGTCCGCTGACTCGACTGGCTTCTATTGCCGGGACAGTTTAACGAGGATAGACGTATCGACGCTGCCTGCTACGGTGACAAGCTACATCTCCACCAGCTACGCCGGGGCTACCATCAATTATGCCGCTACAGACGACGCAGGCAATTTCCTGGTGGCTATTTCGCAGAATGATGATCGGAAAGCGCTGCTCTTCAATGCTGATGGTACGTTCAATCGGGAATTATCGCTGAGAGGGGGTAAAGGTGGTAAAGGTCACGGAAAAGGACCAGGTCATGGACATAAAGGAGGTGATCGTGACAGTCTGTCAAAAATAGACGTAGCGAATCTTCCCACGGCGATTACGAATTACATCACGACCAACTACGCCAGCGCAACCATTGTAACAGCGGCATTGGATGCAACACGCGGCTATCTGGTCATGATCAAACAGGGTACGGATCGTAAAACGCTGCTCTTCAGCACCGACGGTACGTTCACGCAGGAAATTGTTCGGGAAATAGGTAAAAAATATACGGCTATTGACATTAGCGCCTTGCCCGCAGCCGTAACGACCTATATCACAACAAACTACGCTGGAGCTACCATTGTAGCGGCTGGTACAAACAGCACCGGACAGTTTAAGGTAATAATACAGCCAGCCAGTGGGCGAAAGATTGACCTGCTCTTTGCCGCTGACGGTACGTTCGTTCAGACTAGGAGAGGGAAATAAACGGGAAGTGAACAAACAAAAAGACCGGCGTTCAACGCCGGTCTTTTTGTTTGTTGGTGTGCTCAATTAAGGTTATTTTCGGGGCAATCCCTCGATTCTGCCGTTGCTATTCCTCGTCTATGACCTTTTCCTGCATTCAACAATTCTGCTGTGCTTCCAGAAAGAATCTTTTTCTTATTTCCGTAATGGCTTTTCTACTTTTTGCTGGTTATCAAACCAGTAAGGAGGACGACCGCACGTGGGCTGTCTACAAAGCCGATGCCAACAGTTCCAGTTATTCGCCGTTGAGTCAGATTAATACGTCCAATGTTAATCAGCTGCAGCCTGCCTGGACATTTACGATCAGCGATATGAAACCCGGCTCCCGATCGGGTAGCAGCGAATGCAATCCGATTGTTGTTGATGGCATAATGTACGCTACGTCGGCAAAACACTGGGCCTACGCCATCAATGCCGGAACAGGCCAGCGACTCTGGTCGTTCGATCCCTTCGATGGGGCGGAAGGTGGTGGAGTCAGCCGGGGAGTTACGTACTGGGAAGATAGGAGCAGCAATGGCAAGACCGACAGGCGGATATTGTTTACGGCTGGCGATCAGCTTTTTGCGCTCGACGCACGTACCGGCAAACCCATTGCTACGTTCGGGAAAGGGGGTAAAGTTAGTCTTAACGTTGGCCTTCGGGATGCGCCCGAAACCATCTCCGTGATTCCAACGTCGCCGGGAATTGTGTACAACGATCTGCTGATTATGGGTGCTGAGGTGTCGGAGTTGTATGGGGCGCAACCCGGCTATATTCGGGCGTACAATTGCCGAACCGGAAAACTGGTCTGGACATTTCACACGATTCCGCTGCCCGGCGAGCCTGGCTATGAAACCTGGCCGAAAGACGCTTATAAGTATGCCGGTGGCGTAAACGACTGGGCAGGTATGAGTCTCGATCTTCGACGGGGGATGGTCTTTCTGGCACTTGGCTCACCCAGTTACGATTTTTACGGCGCCGACCGAAAAGGGAAAAACCTGTATGGCAACAGCGTAGTGGCTTTACATGCGGCAACTGGAAAATACATATGGCATTACCAGATAGTCCATCACGATTTGTGGGATTATGATTTGCCCGCACCGCCCAATCTGGTCACGATACGTCGGGATGGCAAAACGATTGATGCCGTCGCGCAGATCACCAAACATGGCTTTGTTTTTGTGTTCAACCGCGAAACCGGCGAACCCCTGTTTCCGATCGAGGAACGTAGCGTACCGGCATCGGCTCTACCCGGCGAAGAAGCCTGGCCAACGCAGCCGTTTCCGCTAAAACCCAAACCCTTTGCCCGCCAGTGGATGACTGAAGCCGACTTGACAAATTACTCCGTTGCCGGGCACGATTCCATCACCAAAAAATTCCGGTCGATGCGGTATGAAGGCTTGTTTACTCCGCCTGATCTGAAAGGTACGCTCATGCTGCCAGGTACGCGAGGGGGCGCTGAATGGGGCGGGGCCGCCTACGATCCGGCAACGACGATGCTTTATATAAAATCGAATGATTCCCCAGAAATTCAGACGATTAAGCGAGTTGATCAGGAGCAGGAAGCCCGTGACATGACGGTTTTTGATCAGGGCAAATCGTTATACATGACCTATTGTGTAGCCTGCCACGGTCGCGACAAAAATGGCGATGAACCCAACTATCCGTCGCTGATTGGGCTGAAAACTCGGATGAGCCGGGAGATCGCCCTGGATAAGATTCGCAAGGGAGGAGGGAAGATGCCCGCTTTTGCCAGCGTCGTGAAAGGAAAAGAAAAAGCCATCATCGCATTTCTGTATGAAAAGGAGCAGAACTCCAGTAAAATGACCAAGTTCGAAAGCGGTAAAACACAGGCAGGTGCCGAAAAGTACCTGAACGTAACGGCTTACGGCCATTTCCGAGACCCCAACGGTAATCCGGCGTTACGTCCGCCCTGGGGAACCTTAAACGCGGTGAACCTATCAACTGGCGATTATGAATGGCAAATTCCGTTGGGCAATGATGAAAAAAGACAGGAATCTGGAGCGGTCGAAACGGGGCAGGAAGGATCAGCAGGGCCAATTGTTACAGCGGGTGGTTTAGTGTTTATCAGCGGAACGCAGGACAAAAAACTACGGGCTTTTGACAAATCGACTGGCAAATTACGTTGGCAAACGACCTTGCCTGGTGTGGCAAATGCCACCGCCTGTACGTATCAGGTTAAGGGAAAACAATACGTAGCGCTGTCGGTCGGCGGTAGCAAAGACAATCCGTCCGGATTTATAATGGCGTTTGCTCTGCCTTGATGTAATACGTCCAAATCTTCTGTTCAGGGGATTTGGACGTAGCAGAAATCTCAAAATTTCTTCGCTGTGACCGATTCCAGCTTTTCACTACGTATCACTTCCTTTCCGTTTGAAAAGATCCGAAAGCCTTTTCCTTTTCCGTAGTGCTTTCCGGTTTTGTCGTACAAAATCGTCAGGGTTTTGCCGTGATACAGGACGTTGTCCAGGCAGAACCAGTCCCATTTACCATCGGGGATAAGCGGGTGAATTTCCAGTACGTTGTCGGCGCGAGGTTTCAGGCCGATTAAGTCGTTAATGATTAGATCGGCAAAACCGGAGTGATTATAAAATTTACTACGTGGGTTGTCGCCTTTCAGCCACTCGCCTGTTTTTTCGTCCTGATATTCACCCAGGTACAATTTTCCGCTCATTGTATGCGAATGGGCGTATTTCAGCAGTTCATTGTAAAATACATCCTTTGTCATACTGCCGTGATTCTTGTAATTCGTGAGCAGATTCGAAAGCCCTTTCAGCGTTTGTGTAGTAGCAAATGGCCACAAAGCACCGTCCCACTCGCAACTGTGCCCTGACCCGTGCGTGCGAAACTGAGGATGCCGCCGTTCGGCAGTCGTAATACCCCAGGGAGCGCAGAAACCCGTTGTGTCGGTTAGTTGTGCCCATTGACTGGCGAATTCGGGGGTGTCGTCGGGTAGGTTAAAATACCAGGGGATAAACCCGATGGCTTCGCGAACGTTGGCAAACGTACCGTTCGGATGTTTCACTTCAAAAAAATGATTAGCGATATTCCACAAGCTATCCTGCGTCAGCTTTTTCAGATTAACAGCCAGTTGCGCATACCGACGTTTTAACGTATCATTTTTCGTCAACTCTGCCATCGCGACCAGCGCTTTGGCATTACCGTACATATAGCTATTAATAGTGGGACGCCGATTCTTATCCTTCCGGGAGCCACTAATGGATTCCTCCATCGCATCCTTAACGTCAAATTGCCAGAACAAACCGCTGGGCAATTGCTTTTCGGCCTGCCATTTCCGGTAGTCGGCATCCAGCGCAGGCAGGTTTTTCTGAATATACGGCTTGTCGAGATTAACGAGGTAGCGATTGTAAACGGCATCATCGACCCAGCTGCTGAATCCATGAAACCGTTGCGCCGTATGCTTCGGATCGACATAGAGCCAGAACGAAATGTAGTCGTCTATAAACTTCGGATTATGGAGCCAGCGTCCTTCGTAGATATGATGACCAAGCGCACTGCTGACGGCGTTGTATTTTCCGGCGTGCTTGACGGGCGTAATAAATTCGGTAAAAATGAACCCTTCAGGCGTTTCTTTCAGGTGTTTCCGAAAAGCCCACCATCGATAGTAATACATTTCCCGCAGCGACGAATCGGGGCAATCGAATAACGGAATATTCTTGGCCAGCCAGTTGAACGACTGCGCATTGGATACGTAATTTTTTACAGCTTCCTCCTGGTCGAGTGCATTGAAATACGTAACGTGTTTTTTCAGCTTATCAGTCGATAAGACCTTCGCCGACTGCGACCAGCCAAGGGTAGTCTGCACCAGAAAAAAGAAAAAGAAAAAACGACTGTATTTTGTCATTGCAGCTATACAGAACCTAAAGGCGGGCGCCCGTGCGGTTCTATTCTGTTAATCAAAAGAACCCTTTACAAAGCTACTTTCTAAATTTGTCCTTAATCTCTACTATTTTCCCTATTAATTATACCATATTAGCCTTGACACGCCTTACCTCCGACCAGCCAACGTATCAGAAAATAGCCCAGGTAGTATTGCTTATGTGGTTAAGTATGAGCTCTTTATCTGTAGTGTTAGCCCAAAGAAATTCCATTGATCAATATAATGTAAGCTGGACCAGTCAAAGCAAAAATTCGTCAGAATCAATGCCCTGTGGTGGTGGCGATATTGGTCTGAACGTCTGGGTTGAAAACGGCGATTTGTTGTTCTACATTGCCCGAAGCGGTACGTTCGATCTCAACAATACGGTGCTGAAACTCGGGCGGGTCCGGCTTAAACTCTCGCCCAATCCGTTTGCCGACGGCGCTACGTTCCGGCAGGAGCTGGTGCTCAATAAAGGTCACATCGAAATTAAAGGCACTACGTCCAGCCTGTCGGCGAACGTAACGGTTTGGGTTGATGCGTTTCGGCCCGTCGTTCATGTCAATGTGTCCAGTAATAAGGCGCTGAAAGCCGAAGCCGCGTTTGAAAGCTGGCGCCACGTTGACCACGTTACGAAAGGAAAAGAAAATAACGCCAATTCCTACAAATTTGCCCCACCGGGTGAAGTCAAAACGCTAAAAGATTCTGTTCAATTTGCTGGAAATGACGTCGTCTTTTATCATCAAAACGGTTCCGCACGTTCCATTTTCGATGTAACGGTTCAACAGCAAGGCCTGGATAGCGTTAAGAATCAGCTATTTAATCCGATCAAAAACCTGATTTTTGGCGGAGGCATATCGGGCAAAGGAATGAAACCCGGTGGTACGTATCGGGGCAGGTATCTCGACACTGATTTTCAGGGCTGGAAACTTACCAGTACGACGCCCTCCCGAACGCACGAGCTTGTTGCTGCGTTGCACACCGCCCAGTCAGAGAACATAACAAACTGGAGACAGGGACTGGAGCAACTACAGAAAGACGCCATAAATTCAGCAAAAACGGCGCAAGGTAAGACGCAGGCTTGGTGGAAAGACTTCTGGGATAAGAGTTTTATTTACATCAATACGTCACCAAATTCGCCCGAGTGGCAGGTGGCCCGCAATTATCAACTATTTCGGTACATGCTGGGTTGCAACGCATTCGGCAAGTACCCCACGAAATTCAACGGCGGGCTTTTTACGTACGATCCGTCAACGACCGATTCAACGATGCGCTTTACACCAGATTTTCGAAACTGGGGAGGGGGGATTCATACGGCACAGAATCAGCGACTCGTGTACTGGCCAATGCTGAAAAGTGGCGACTGGCAACTCATGAAACCGCAGTTCGATTTTTACCTGAAAGTGCTAAAAAATGCCGAATTGCGCACTGAGTTTTACTGGAAGCATAAAGGCGCCAGTTTTACGGAACAGATCGAGAATTTCGGCCTGCCCAACTATGCAGAATACGGCACGAAACGCCCGGCTGGTTATGACCAGGGCATGGAATACAACGCCTGGCTTGAATACGAATGGGACACAGTATTGGAGTTTTGCCTGATGATGCTCGAATCCGAACGCTACACCGGTCAGAACGTAGCGCACTACGTACCGTTCATCGAAAGTTGCCTGACGTTTTTTGATGAACATTACCAGTATCTGGCGAAAAAGCGCGGTAGTAAAGCGCTGGACGGCGATAAGAAATTAGTTCTGTACCCCGGTTCGGGAGCCGAAACCTACAAAATGGCCTACAACGCTACGTCTACGGTTGCAGCGCTACGTACCGTTCTGACCCGGTTGCTGGAGTTGCCTGCTACGTACCTGACTCCTGAAAAACGCACGCATTGGCAGGAAATGCTCGGGCGGATTCCGAGCATTACGTTCCGGTTGTTCGACGGCCATCCGACCATTTCCCCCGCTAAGCTTTGGGAACGTATCAACAATACTGAATCGCCACAACTGTATCCGGTATTTCCATGGGGAATCTATGGGGTCGGTAAATCCGGACTGGACACAGCCATTAATACGTATCGGTACGATAAAGACGTACTGAAATTCCGGAGCCACGTTGGCTGGAAGCAGGACAATATTTTCGCGGCCCGGCTCGGTCTGACCGACGAAGCCGCCCGGCTAACGCTCCTCAAACTGGGCAACGCACCCCGCCGATTCCCTACGTTCTGGGGGCCAGGTTACGACTGGACGCCCGATCATAACTGGGGCGGTTCGGGTATGATTGGTCTACAGGAGATGCTGATGCAGACCGATGGAAAAAAAATCTACCTGTTCCCGTCCTGGCCCAAAACCTGGGACGTCCACGTTAAATTGCACGCGCCATACAACACCACCGTTGAAGCCGTTCTGAAAAATGGCCAGCTCGAATTACTTAAGATAACCCCCGAATCGAGACGTGACGACGTAGTAAATTTGTTGATGTAAGCTCAGGTGTTGTTATACAGGCTCTCTACGCAAACCCGAACATTTTACGCTCAATGTTAAAAAACAAAATCCCGGCGACTGCATTTGCGGACACAAAACCGCATTATAATATACTGGACGGACTACGTGGAGTAGCGGCCTTAACCGTTGTGTGTTTTCACTTATTTGAAGCCTTCGCCACCAGTCATATAGACCAAAAAATCAATCACGGCTATCTGGCGGTTGACTTCTTTTTTATCCTGTCGGGCTTTGTTGTCGGCTACGCTTACGATGACCGGTGGGAAACAATGTCAATCAAAGATTTCCTCAAACGCAGATTTATCCGACTGCATCCCATGGTCGTCATGGGGGCTATTATCGGTGCTGTTGTGTTTTACTTTCAGGGGTGCGCTGCCTGGGACGTATCAAAAGTGTCTGTACCGGCGTTGTTGGTAGCTACGGTAATAAATGCTTTTTTGATTCCGGCAACCCCCGGTTTTGAAATTCGGGGCGTCGGTGAAATGTACCCGCTGAACGGTCCGAGCTGGTCTTTATTTTACGAATATATTGGCAACATCCTCTATGCGTTCGTTATCCGTAAACTACCGACCAGGGCGCTTTCCCTGCTTGTCCTGTTGGCGGGTTGTGGCTTGGGCGCGTTTGCCATTTGGGGGCCATATGGAGATATATGCGTCGGATTTTCACTCACAGAAGATAATATTATCGGCGGCTCGCTACGTCTGTTATTTTCATTTTCGGCAGGATTGCTGCTATCTCGGGTATTCAAACCTGTCCATATAAAAGGAGCTTTTTGGATCGGTGGCGTAGCGATAATTGGTTTATCCGCAATACCACGGATTGGGGGTAGTGAAAATCTATGGATGAACGGTTTATACGACACAATCTGCGCTGTTATTCTCTTTCCCTTGATTGTTTATCTCGGGGCGTCGGGTAAGACAACAGACCAGCTAACTACCCGATTCTGCAAATTTTTAGGCGATCTTTCCTATCCGCTTTATATGGTTCATTACCCATTCATTTACTGGTATTACGCCTGGGTAAAAAATGAAAACCTCACCTTCGAACAGTCCTTTCCCGGCGCTTTAGCGCTCGTCATTGGTTCGGTCGTACTGGCTTATTTATGCTTAAAACTGTATGATGAACCTGTACGTAAGTTTTTAACGAAGCGTCTGCTGCTCGTGAAAAATAGCGCTTAAAGCGTCTCAAGCCACAGCTCCTGACGATTCTCCGTTTGCCATGTTGGTTCGACGTAACGATTGGTAAGAATCTGTTTCAATATAAATTTCGTTTCGCTTGCTCAACTTAAAAAAAGTGAAAAACTGCTGACTAATTTTTCAATAAGTAAAACAATCCTGGATAGTCTGGCGTTTTACATTCGTGATTCGCTGATAGACTGGGATGCTGTGAAAGGCACCTGCTTTTTATAAATTAACTGTTCTATTAAGCGAAACTAAAAGCCAGGTAACTTCGTGTTGTCTGGCTTTGTTTTTTACAGGTTGATCCGTATAAATTATCTTTGATTATCGCAGAACTTAGTATCGAACGGGCTGAATGACAGAGATCTTTGATAACATAAGAAAACTTTACCGGTTTTACGCGCCTGAAAATGAACTGGCCGACTATATCGAATTTTTCTCGGAGTCGTCTGCATCAGAAACTCACCGATACGTAGCAAACAATACGTTTAGCATCCGAATGTTTCCTAGCTGGACGCCTACCATGTATATCAATCTGGGAGAGCCGTACGTAATAGATGTAGGAACTAAGAGCTACCAGATTCAGAAGCATACGGACGTGCTGATTCTACGTAACAACATTGTTGAACGCCATAATCTGCCGACCGATTCTATTTTTACGATTAAGTTCTTTCCAGGCGGTCTGGAGGCCGTTCTGGGTATCAATCAGGTTCAGTTTGTCGACCAGGTTGTCAATCTGGAGATGCTCCTGCCCGAGTGGCTCATTCGGCGCGTTAAACAACCCATTTGCTTCGAGGAGCGTATTAATTTACTTCAACAATATTTTTTGAATCAATATCAGCTGCAGCGAAAAAGCGACCACTATCGGCAATTTGTATCCAGTACTATCGGTACATTCGATGATAGCGGTATGGTACTGAAGACGGGCCAATTAGCTGATCGTCTGTATGCTACGTCCAAAACGATTAACCGTTATTTCCGCCGGGTTATTGGCATTCCACCTAAGCAACATCTGTCGATGGTTCGAATAAGAGCAGCGCTGACAGGTTACGTTACGCACAGGAACCAATTCTTTCCTGATGCGTATGGGTATTACGACATGAGTCATTTCTACAAGGATGTCGTCCGGTTTACGGGTAAAAAATTACGGGAATCCCTGTAACCGGATTGATCCGTATACGTTTCCAGGCGAGTTGCGTGGATTCCAGACCGGATAGTAACTCTAGGAGGTGAAAATGTCCGTTTTTTACTAAAATCTATGCGGCTAATCCGATTGTTTTGCCTCAAAAACAAACGCTGATGAACCGATTTTCAATACTTGCCGTACTAGCTTCTCTCTTTGTATTCGCTGCGTCTGCCCGCAGCCAGCCAGGTACTGTCCGTCAACTGGAATCCTGCCCTTGTCAGGTTAAAATAGATAGTAGTTTCAGAACGCGTTGTGCGTATCTGATTGTGCCTGAGAACCGAAAAAAGAAGAATGGAAAAACTATAAAACTTCCCTTTATTCTGGTAGAAAGTAAGAAGCCCGACAAAAAGAAAGATCCACTTTTGTTTACGGCGGGCGGTCCCGGCGGTAGTTCGCTGGGTTGGGCCAGAGGGATCAGCCAATCGCCATTTATAAATGATCGTGATTGTATTGCCTTCGAGCAACGCGGCACTCATTTTGCGGTCCCGAACCTGTGGAGTAACGAGTTATCTGATGCCATCAGCGAGTCTTATCGGAAAAACCTGGATAAGGATAGCATGGTAGTGGTTGGCGTAAAGCGTTATAAAAAAGCGCTGGAAAGTAAAGGAATTGACCTCGCCGGATACAATACCGATGAAACCGTTTCCGATATTCACGATCTGTTGGCAACGCTACGTATCGATTCGGTTAATCTGACCGGAGGTTCCTACAGCGGTGGACTTATGACGGCTGTACTTCAGCGCGACCCATCGCGGATTCGGTCGCTTATTCTGGATTCACCGCTCCCAACCTTTGTTCCGATTGATGAAGATGAACCGGCCAACTTCGTTGAAGCGCTGAACGTACTGTTTCGAAACGTAGCGAGCGATTCGACGGATAAAGCGCGTTACGGCAATCTGAAGGCAAAATTCGAGCAGTATTTCTCCGCGATTGACGGAAAAAAATTTATCATGCCTTACCTGGCTCAAGGTAAGGCAGATACACTACGTATCCAGTATACACGTAGCGACTTGCTGGATATTCTGGTTAATACGTCGATGAAGCATGTGCCGTATGCCATTACAGAAATGATAAATGGTAACCATGATCAGTACATACGGCCCTATCTGGTGCATAAACTCGAACGAAATAACGGCCCATCAGGTATGCGTATTTCGGTGTATTGCGCCGACCAGCCCGCTTACTATAGCGAAAAAGTACTTCAGCAACTCTACGATATCTATCCGTATATGAAAGGTTATCACATTAACGATGTGTATCGAGCCATGTGTGATTGCTGGAACGTACCGCCCATAAAACCAGAAACCAAACAACCATTTTATTCAACAAAACCGGCTTTGCTTGCCGATGGCGAAATGGACAATGCTGTTCGACCGCTGTATATCGACATGATGCATCATTATATGCCCAACAGCCAGCGGATATTGTTTAAAAATAAAGCGCACGGCGTTGGCGGCTCCGACTGGAATCGACTCACGCAGCAGTTTCTAAACAATCCATATGAGAAACTAAAATCTGATAAAAAGGAAGTTATAGTGTATTAGGCAGGGGTGTGGACTATGGGGCGTAAAGTTGGAGTAAGTCTACCCTTTGCCCCGAATTCCATGCCCTGGGCTACTCACTACGTAGTGATTTCACCGGATTCATCAGCGCAGCTTTGATACTTTGAAAACTGACCGTCAGCAACGTAATACCTAAGGCGCCCAAACTGGCCGCGACAAAAATTCCCCACGAAATGTCGGTATGATAGCTGTACTTTTTCAGCCACTGATTCATGTAATACCAGGCGGTTGGCGCTGCAATCAGACAGGAAATGATAACCAGAACCACAAAATCTTTGGATAGCATCTGCCAGAGATTCATTACGCTGGCGCCCAATACTTTCCGAATACCGATTTCTTTGGTGCGTTGTTCGGCTACAAAACTGGCTAAACCAAACAAACCCAGGCAAGAGATAACAATGGCGAGAACGGTAAACAGTAACGCCAGCTTACCGATACGTTCCTCATTGGCAAATTTTAAGGCATACTCCTGATCCGTAAACCGATAGTCGAACGGACTGCCGGGGTTGAACTTACGAAATACCGCTTCAATTTTAGCTAATGACTCACTGGCGCTGTGGGCAGGGTTAAGTTTGATATTGATGACATTAGCCCAGCCATAATCAAGCATATAAACGGTTTGGGTTACCGGTTCAAAAGGTGAATTCATGAGCATATCCCTGATTACCCCGACCACCGTAAATGGCCTGCCATTCCACTTAATTTGCTTATCTACAGGGTCTTTTATACCCATGTAACGGACGGCTGTTTCGTTTAGCACCATGCCCGATGAATCGCTGGAAAATTGCCGGGAAAGATCCCGGCCCTGCACAAATTGCCAGCCTACCGTTTTGCCAAAATCATGCGAAACCGCAATTGTACCAAAGCTTTCTTTGAAGTTAGGATCTTTGCCTGGCCAGTCGAACCCACTATTCTGAGAGTTTAGGTTAGTGGCCGGTGTCGACGAAGTTGACATCTCGACAGCCGCTCCGGTTTGTAGAAGCGCGTCGCGGAGAGTATTGTAGTGCTGGTGTAGCTCCGGTGTATTCATGGCAACGGTAATTAGTCCGTTCCGATCATAACCGACAGGCCGATTTTTCGCGTACTCAATTTGACGGAACACAATGATTGTTCCGATAATCAGCGTGACGGAAACGGTAAACTGCACGACAACCAGAAACTGGCGAGGCATGGAGGCAAACCGGCCAACGCGAAAAGTTCCTTTCAGCACTTTTACAGCCTGGAATGACGACAGATAAAGAGCTGGATAGCTACCCGCAATCAAACCCGTCAATAAACTAAAGCTGATACCACAAATCCAGAAAACGGGATTCGCCCACAAAATACTAATCTGTTTATCCGCCAGCTCATTAAATACGGGCAGTATGAGCAACACAAGGAATATAGACAAGCCGAATGCCAAAACTGCCACCAGTAACGACTCGCTGAAGAACTGACTAATTAATTGACTACGTAATGAACCAACGGCTTTGCGAACACCAACCTCTTTGGCTCGTTTTTCGCTACGTGCCGTACTCAAATTCATGAAATTGATACAGGCCAGGAACAGAACAAATACGCCAATAATCCCAAACAGCCAAACGTACTGAATCCGACCCTCTACATTTCCGGCTTTGTCCCAGCCTGTGTATAGATGCCATTCGCTCATAGGTTGCAGATAAACTTTCGGCTTAATAAATGCCAGTTCGGGCGTATGTTTTAATCGAATGTTTTCGATTTTTTTCGTTACTGCATCGAACGTTGTATTCGGCGCAATTTGCGCCAGGATCTGCCAGGAATTATTCCCCCATGCGACCTTATCCTGGGCTTCCTTTACCCAGGCTTCCGCCGAAACATACAGATCCCAGGGAGCAATAAACTGCATATCTCTGAACTCCGTATTGTATGGAAAGTCTTCATAAACACCCGTCACTTTTACGTCCAGCCGGTTATCAATTTTCATGATTTTTCCTACAGGATCGATTGTGCCGAAAAGAGCTTGTGCTACCGATTCCGACAACAAAATCGACGAAGGATCTTTTAACCCGGTCCGTGTACCGCTGAGCATTTTCAGGGTGAGCATGTCAGGGGCGTCTGCAGACAGGTAGTTGCCTGTCTTGGTGAATTTTTTGTCGCCGTACGCCAGAATATGATCGCCGGTCCATGATGACATAATTACGTGCTCGAAATTGTCGCCGTAAATCGTTCTCAGCTCTGGCCCCATCGGTGCTGGATTGTAACTTCCGTGAAAGACCTGCCCTTCGAACGTACCGGTTTGCATGACCTTGGCAATGCGGTCGTAATTCTGAAAATACCGGTCGAAGGAAATCTCGTCGTAAATCCATAAGCCGATCAGCATGGCTACTGCCATACCCGAAGCCAGACCGAAAATGTTAATAAACGAGTAGACACGGTTCTTGGCTAAGTTTCGAACCGCGATTTTTAAATAATTACGTAGCATCGTTGTGGGGGTTGGGTTGGGATATTGTGAAGGTTGTCGTCGAATAAATTCCGGTCGCAGGTAGGCCAGTACGTCTACCCAATAATATCGTCGGGCGCGGGCTACGCCTGATCGCTTTGCCCGTACTACGTAGCGTTCATGCAAATCACCCAGCACCTCTTCCTGCAAATGAGGAGCGCAAAACCAGGTCAGTAAGCGGTCGGCGAAGTGGGGTGGTGGTTTCATGGGGTAAGGGCATAGGGCAGAGGGGAAGCGATGAACTGGTTTTACCCGATGCCCAACGCCCTCTGCTGGTTATTTAGCTCCATTCAAGGCGAATAGTAGGGGTGATACGCTCCCAGAGTCGATTGCGAATAGCCTGGACTTCGCTCAGAACCCGGCCGCCCAAAGGAGTTACGGTAAATAATCGTTTCCGACGGCCCCCGCGCTCGGCCGTTGCTTCGCCCAGCGAAGAGGTCAGATAGCCTTTCTGTTCCAGTCGTTGCAAAGCTGCGTGTACGGCTCCTGTGCTAACCGAGTTGCCCGTTTCGCTTTCGAGTTCTTCGGCAATAGCCACCGAATACGCTTTGGGCGATAAAGCCGCTACGGCCAGCAGTACCACTTCTTCAAATTCGCCTAAATCACTACGTCGCATGGTGTAAAGAGTGAGTCAAGGTGTATTACATCCATTTCGGTATAACAAATACTTGACCAAAAACGCAAAAGCGTCATTTCTAATCTGAAATGACGCTTTTTACTGGAAACGACAGGAAACGATTGTCCAGAATCGGACAGGCTGCGTACGATGATGGACGTAGCGGTCGGGTTTCGGGTAGGTATCCGAATGTAATTAGCAACAGCAGTTACATCAATCCTGTAGGTCCTTCGTCATAATTCTAACCGGCCCCAGCAAGCCCGCTTCCAGCAGTGGCTTGCCCTGCAGGCGGAATGGAGCCGTTGTGCGGGTGATGCGTTTGGATTCGGGCAGACGTTGGTCGCCAATGAGCCGGTTAGCCCACGTATTACTGACGTTGATGGCTAGCCGATTTTGGCCTGATCTCAGGAATTTGGAAATGTCGATTCGGTAAGGAGCTGTCCAGACGGTGCCGCACGAAACACCATTCAGCGTTACGTTGGCGACATTGGCGATACGCCCCAGATCCAGCCAGACGCGTTTCGAGCCCGTGGACGACCACGTAAATGTTTTGGTATACGTAGCGGTGCCGGAGTAGTAGCGAATCGACGAATCGGCAGACTGGCTCCAGTCGGTTAACTGCGCAAACGTTTGCTGTTGTTCAGGACCTCCATACGTAGTATCGAACTGAACCTGCCAGGGACCTTCCAGCGTTTGTACGGGCTGTACAACAACTTTGTTCTTATCAATCTGTCTGATTTGTCGGGTCGGTTTTCGGAAGATGACAAACAACGATGCATTTGGTGCCAGATGTATGGGTAGTTGCATGTGTTCGCCGGTTACGCGCCATTCGGGTGCAGCGGTCAGCTCATCCGTAACGGGATCATAAAGCTCAGGTGATTTGAAAAATACCCGAAACGAAGCCATAACGTTACGTTCTTTACGCTGCTGATTAGCAATAAAATAAATGTCGGTTTCGCCATCACTCCGGTGCGTCCAGGCGATGTCGTTGGTGTAGCGATCGGTTGAATCCGTAAACAGAACGTCACGTTTCACACCAAGCTTTTCAAAGGAATCAGGCTGAAACGGAGTCTGAATAACGCGTCCTTTCCCCAGTCGTGTGTGTTTTTAAGTGGTTTAACCAAACCGTACGGTGTGAAAAAAACCCCCCCCAAAAAAGTACCACAAACCCGTAAATTTGGTGTTGTTTTC
>NZ_JBMDWV010000188.1:0-3725 GCF_048594605.1 Spirosoma sp. | reverse complement strand
GGCAATGGGCATCGAAGCCGTGGAGATGATTGCGCCGTTGGTTCCCGGTGCTCCCTTGTGTCGCGCTACGGCACCCGGTTCGTCGTTGGATGGGGTAGAAGTGAATTTCAAAGGTGGGCAGGTTGGCGCTGAGAATTACTTCGGTGTGCTGCTGGAAGGACGAGTATTTTGATAGAATATACATGATTGTGGGAAAGGAGCTTTTGTCATTCCGACCGTAGGGAGGAATCTCAAGCTCGTCTATTGGGAAGTTGAGATTCCTCCCTACGGTCGGAATGACAAAATCGCACAAATAACTTTTCTGTATAATATAAAACTGAAATGACCCCAAAAACCTTAGGTCTGATTCATACATCCGCTACGTTGGTGCCTGTATTTCAGCAGTTGTGTAACGAGTATCTGCCGGGCGTGCAAACGTTTAATATTGTCGACGATAGCCTCGTCAGAAATATCATCCAACGCGGTGAACTCACATCCGATATTGCTCGTCGCGTTGGGCATTACGTGAGTTCTGCGGAAGATGCGGGGGCGGATTTTATTCTGGTCACCTGTTCGTCGATTGGCGCGGCTGTCGAAGCCTCGGCCGCGCTGACCAACGTACCTGTGCTACGTGTCGATCAGCCGATGGCCGACAAAGCCGTACAGACCGGCAAACGGATTGGCGTGATCGCTACGTTAGCCACTACGCTCGAACCTACCAGCGATCTGGTACGTCGTCGGGCAGCGGTTGCCGGACGCGAAATCGAACTCACGTCGGTGCTATGCGAAGGCGCGTTTGATGCGCTCATGAGCGGTAATGCGGCTAAACATGACACGATGGTGGCCGACGCGCTGAAGGAGTTAAGCACTAAAGTCGATGTGATTTTGCTGGCTCAGGCGTCGATGGCGCGGGTTGTCGATACGCTGGACGAAGCGGATAAAAAAGTCCCCATTCTGGCAAGTCCGCCCATTGCGGCTCAGTACCTGGCGGAGCAGTTTGCGTAAATTACCCAAAGAATATTTTTTGTTATCCCTCCTGCGTCGGGCCGGGGGCCAGAGCCATGACAAAAAAGCCTTTTCTCAAACCCATGACTAAAATTCCGTTATACATTGCTGGCATTGCGATCGCTACGTTAGGAGTCGGTCTAATTCTGCAAAATGCGGCTATCTGGCAGCCGGCAGCCGTACTGTCGGCCGTGAGCTTTGCGCTGGGCATGAAGGTGATTCCGGCACTCAGAACGTATCAGTACACGGCCTGGATTATCGTAGCGGTGGTTGCAGCCATGATTTACCCAACGGCTTTCACCAGGTGGGGTTCGTTCGATTTGCGTAATAAGTGGCTCATTCTGATTATCATCCAGACGGTTATGTTCGGCATGGGGATTCACATGAGCATCCGCGATTTTTCGGGGCTACGTAATACAGGAAAGGGCGTAATCGTTGGGCTGTTCTGCCATTTTACGGTCATGCCGCTGATGGGCTTTCTGCTGACAAAAATCTTTCAGTTTGAGCCGGAAATTGCGGCTGGCGTCATTCTCATCGGTTCGTGTTCGAGCGGACTGGCGTCGAACGTAATGGTGTATCTGGCGAAGGCAAATCTGGTACTGTCGGTGGTGGTTACGGCGATGGCTACGATGGTAGCCCCGTTTCTGACGCCCCTGTTGCTCAAGCTGCTGGCTGGTACGCTGATCGAGATCAAATTTGTCAGTATGATGATGGAAATCATCAAAATCGTGATTGTTCCGCTGTTTGCCGCGCTCCTGCACGACTACCTGAAAACCGCTACGTCGTCGGGGCGACGGATTGTCAACGTAGTATTTGGCGTAGCAGTCGTGTGGCTGCCTGGGCTGGCGTTTGGTGGCTGGTCGTTTCTGGAAACCAACGTAGCAAGTCCCGAACTGCTGGAAACGCTGGAGATTTTTAGTTTCCTTTTGGGCGCTGTAGTAGTGGGTGTTGTCTACCACGTACTGGCTACGCGCTATTCGAAACTCGATGACTGGATGCCCTACGTATCGATGTTTGGAATTATTTATTTTACCGCCGTAACGACTGCCGCCGGACGCGATAACCTGCTGAAAGTAGGCTTCTTACTGTTTCTCTGTTCGGTCATTCACAACGGCGCGGGCTACTTTTTTGGTTACTGGCTCAGTCGGCTGTTTGGCCTCGACAAAAACTCGGCACGTACCGTGGCTTTTGAAGTCGGTCTGCAAAATGGCGGCATGGCGTCGGGGCTGGCTGGAAGTATGGGCAAACTGGGCACGGTTGGGCTTCCGGCGGCCGTATTCAGTCCGTGGATGAACATTTCGGGTTCGATTCTGGCGAATTACTGGCGTCGAAGACCGGTATCCGATTCATCGGTACATGAATCTACACAAACCGTGACGACAGAAGTGCATTAGCTTTTCGCTTCATTTATTTTTTCCTTGGCTTCTTCCAGATCATCGCCTTCCGGTTGAGGAGTCTCTATGTCTTTGTGCGTCTGATCGCCAACGTACGTTAGCGTCACCAGCATTGGGAAATGATCCGAACCACAATTGGGCAAACGTTTAATCGACTGTAATTGAAAATGGCAGGAGACGAAGATGTGGTCTAACGGCCAGCGTAGGAAAAAATAGCGGGCATGAAATGTGTTATAAAGCCCCCGGCCAATACGTGGGTCTAGCAGGCCACTTATTCGCTGGAATAAACGCGTCGTATGCGACCAGGCTACGTCGTTCAAATCACCCGCCACAATGACCGGACCGGGTTTCGCACGGGCTTCTTTTCCTACCAGAATCAGCTCCGCATCGCGTTCTGTCGAGCGATAATGCTCAGTAGGGCTTGGCGGCATTGGGTGGACTCCATAAAAATCGATTAACTGCCCCGACGGTAATTCAAGCTGGGCGTAGAGCGAGGGAATATCATCCTGAATCAGGAAGCGCAACTCATGAACGCGCATGGGAAAGCGTGAATAAAACAGCATGCCGTAGGTATTCTCCAGTGGATACAGCATTCGGTGAGGATACGATTTTTCCAGACCAGCCAGCGCATCCTGCCAGGTCTGATTTGCTTCCAGCACCAGAATCACGTCTGGCGTATGTTTCTCGGCCAGAGCTTTCACCTCAGGCATATGCGTATTTTCCATGAACACGTTGGCCGTCAGCAGCCGGATCGTATTGTCTTTTACGGCTGAATCACTGCCCGGCTGAACCAGGGCATGAACCTGCTGCTTGTGCAAGGGGGTAAAGGGATAAATCAGCCAGGCCTGATACAACAGCGTAGCAAACAAACCCACCGGCACTATCAGCAACCAGCCATCCATGTGGTGGCCTACAAAAAACCAGCTCGCCAGCCCAATAGCGGCCAATATGGTCAGTTGGAGATGCGGAAAATCCCAGATGCGAATCCACCAGTAATCGAGCCGGATTAAGTTGATAAAGGAAGCGAACGTAATGCTGATCGAATAGATCAGCAGAACCAAATCGGGAGTGGGCATACAAGATTTATGAATGGCGAATGTTAAACTAACTACAAAACCATCATGAGGTTTGAAGAGACCCATAGGTAGCTCGAAAATTGCTACAAAACAGAAGAGCCAGATACTGCCGGAACGCTTGTAGTCGTTTTTACACCACCGTGTAAAATTCAATTTTTTCCAAAAGTTGGACCCGGAGAAGATTGTATAATTTTTAGTGAAACTGGTGGAAATGGAGGTTATAGGAATCTGTTAACTTTGTCGCATCACGATTGGCCTCGGGTAGGGTCCA
>NZ_JBMDWV010000187.1:0-21530 GCF_048594605.1 Spirosoma sp. | reverse complement strand
TGAAAATATTGATTTTTGGTTAGTTTTTAGTATATAAAGTCGAAATATTGTTTTTATAAAAACAATATTTCGACTTTATAAGCGACTATCTGCACATTTTCTTAGCCTGCCTACGAGCATACCTGCTCATCAATATCCAATCCAATGTGATCTGATGATAGTTTAATTAATAAGCAGCGCGCTGCATATATCAGACTATCTGACGGAATAAATCTTTGTACTATCAAATTCTCATTGCCCCTGTATCATGGGCTGAATGATGCCTTTATGCCTGATCATTGATAGGGTGCAGGAGCGCAAATTAGCTGGCGATTATTTAGCAAATCGATCATAAAATGGTTTTGTCAAATCACCTGTACCCTATACGATTATATGGAAAACTCTCCACTAATTTCACAGCTTTCGCCGTTTTTACGGGATGACACAGAAGCAGTTGCTTTAAAAACCTACCTGGAATTCCCGATTTCTCATCTTACAGACGGCCTGAAAGCAAACGCCTATTATTTTGACAACTCTGAATGGGCCGAAGAATACCTGACTTACTGTCACAGAAGCGATAGTTTTAAAAACCGATGGCTTGCCGCTTCCGGCGATTGGAGCGACAAAATAGTTGTTGATATAGGGTGCGGTCCTGGGAATATATTCGCTACGTTGCAAACAAAGCCCAAACTTCTGATTGGGGTCGATGTTGCTCCGAAGTCGTTAGAGTTTGCTGCACAACTTGGCTACGCAACGGTACTGGCTGATGCAATGGATCTGCCATTCAAATCAAACTTTGCCGATATAGTAGTGCTAAACGCTACGCTTCATCATTGCGATAATATGGAAGGTGTGCTGAAAGAAGCAGCTCGTTTGGTTAAACCGGGTGGGGTACTTGTTACGGATCATGACCCTCAACTGAGCGCCTGGGATTATAAAGGGATTGCTAAAGTGTTGTGGGAAGCGCGTCTTACCTATTATCGGTTGATTGGTCATGGCTTTCACAAGTCGACAACACAGCAGCAGGCAGCATTGGATTCTGAAATTCACCATAAGCCGGGCCATGGGGTCACGAAAAAATTATTTGTTGATACATTGGAACCGTTAGGTTTTCAGCTTAACGTTTATCCGCACAATCATGAGCTTGGCGCTGAAGTGTTGGGAGGAGAAAAAGGCAAAGCCGAATTCAAATACCGATTAGCTAACTTTTTATCCGGCCGGAATCCGGACTCAGACGAAAGCGCTTTATCGCTTATGTGTGTGGCAAAGAAAAGCTTGGTATAGTCTGGCTAGTTTGGTGCTTTGGTCATTAAAAAGAGTATTTGATTAGCTTTGGGGTAGCAGGTAGCTTTTATATAAATCGCTGCTATTACTTTTTCGCAATGAAGCCGTTCCTTCTTTTTTTTCTGATTGCTTTCACTACGTCTTCAGTCTTTTCGCAATCGATTCTGTCGAAAGTATACACCTGGAATAATTCGCCGGTTGTCAAATACGCTGGTTACGAAGATCGGACGATTCTGGAAGGTACTACGCGCGACTTTACCGATTTTAACGTCCGTGGTATAACACTTTTGCCTAATCAGCCTTCGTCGTCAGCGCAAAAACTGGATGAAGAACAATTGATTATTGTTAAAGAAGGCGATTTGACCGTTACGTTAGGAGAGAAGACGAAAAACCTGGGCGCTGGTAGTATTGTGCTTATTATGCCGGGTGATTTACACCACTTGGAAAACAAGTCGCCTAAGCCAGTTACATATTACCTGATACGGTATACCTCAAACGAAATGCCGGACTTAGACCTGGATCGGTTGGCGGGGGGCTCGTTCTGGGTCGACTGGAAAGAGGTGCCTTTCAAACCGCACGATAAGGGTGGTATTCGACGGATGTTCGACTGCGGAACGGTGATGACCAAACGGTTTGAAATGCACGTAACAACGCTCAATCCGGGTTTATGGAGCCATCCTCCTCATACACATCGAGCGGCCGAAATTCTGCTCATGGTTGATGGCGTGGCTCAGGAAAGTATAGACGGCGCGTTGCACCAGGCTGGCGCTGGCGATTTGATTTTTCTGGAGTCTAATGTACCTCATGCCATTCAAAACACTGGACAGAAATCCTGTACTTACTTTGCTTTCCAGTTTGAATAATTGAGGTCTATCGAATTTTACGTCTAAGCAGACATAGGAAACACTACGTAGTTTAAGGGCTGTCACGTACTCAAATTCGATACCTACGCTTCACAGAATGAACCGCCAAAGATTGTAAAAATTTTTAGGTAAGTATATGATAGTGAGATAGTTAAGTTTGGTTGGGTATAGTGTATATTTGAATTATAACCACGTAGCGTTTGTTGTAATAATGAGAGAAATGATGCTTTGTTGAGCGTATTAAAAGAAGCTTCTCTCATGGCTACATGCTTACTCAACCAACTTTAACAGCTGATTCCTTAGTTCTCGACCAGTCGAAATCTTCTTCGCGTCTGTGGCTACCCAAACGAGTGCTTTTCACGCCCGATGCTTTAGACGAACCTTTTGGACAGCAGATCTACGAACGTATCACTACGTTGGGATTACCTGTTGAGATTCTGAAAAACAATCGCCTGACGGGATTGCGCGGAGCGACTGAACGCGAAACGTATCGTAATGGGAAGAATACACTGGCCGTTGTAAAGGCGCCACCAGGTACTTTTCGGTTGCAACCTATTCCGCCTTCCGCCGACTGGCAAATGAATCTGGCTGAGGGCTGTCCGGCTCACTGTCAATACTGTTATCTGGCGGGTAGTTTACAGGGGCCGCCCGTTACCCGCGTATTTGCTAATCTGCCCCAGATGCTGACCAACACGGCCGCATACGAGCAGCCTGGTAAAGTCACTACGTTTGAAGTAAGCTGTTATACAGATGTGATTGGTATTGAACACTTGACCGGTAGTCTGGCCGAATGCATTACTTATTTCGGAGGCCGACCCGATGCGCAACTGCGATTCGTGACCAAGTACGACCAGGTCAACTCATTGCTAAATTTAGCTCATAATGGACGTACGCGGGCCCGGGTGAGCCTGAACACCGATCTTGTTGCCCGCCGTCTGGAAGGTGGCACGGCTTCGCTGGAAGCTCGCTTGACGGCTCTTCGTAAGCTGGCTTTACCCATTCAGCAGGGTGGAGGGGGCTATCCCGTTGGTGTTGTTCTGGCTCCTATCATGCCGATTACTAACTGGCGTGAGCAATACACGCATTTACTCGACCGGTTGGCTGCTACACTCAACTTCGACTGCGACCTGACGGTTGAATTTATTACGCACCGTTTTACGCCCGGCAGTAAGGACGTATTAACCGAATGGTATCCAAATACAAGTCTGGAGATGGACGAAGCCACCCGCTCGCAGAAACGTAACAAGTTCGGCAGTGTTAAGTACGTTTACCGGGCTGACGAGATGAGCGTTCTCCGTAGCTTTTTTTATACTGAGTGGCGTAAACGCTTTCCTGATGCGCCAATTTTATATTGGACGTAGTGCTTTTACACGCCATGCTGATATAAGTTTATCTGCTGATAGTCAGTATTATAACTCCGTAATCTGGATGCGAATCGACCCGGCTGTTAATCGGTATAAATTCGTGCGACCGCTTCCTAAAAGATTACCTGTTAGTGTTTCTCTATTCAGTACGTTTACCGACAAACCGGCATATGTTACGTTGCGATAAACATCATGAATGCGCTAAAAATTTTGATCGTTTTAGTGGTTGTGGGGACTTTCGGGTCAGCCACTAACGCTCAGCAGGTTCGGCCTGATTCGGCTTCTAAGCCTGGTAGAACAATATATTCTGTCGTTCAGCAACAGCCGGAATTTCCGGGAGGGATGGCCAGTTTAGGGAAGTATATTCAGAAAAATTTGCGTTATCCTACCGGTTTGACCGCTGAGCCCGAAGCGGGAGGGCGGGTATTTGTTTCATTTATCGTCGGTGAGGAGGGACGTATTGAGGAGGCAAAGGTTCTGAAAAGTCTTGGCCCCAAATTTGACGAAGAAGCGATACGGTTGATTACCAGTATGCCTAACTGGATTCCGGGTAAAATTGATGGGCGAGCCGTCGCCTGTCGGTATAATCTGCCCATCAACTTCAGTGCAGTACGAAACCGGTAGCTCTTCTTCTCATCAATACGTTCATTCGGAATTGGATTACCCGAAAAGAAGCATGAGGTAACGACCTTGCTACATTTATTTTCCTGGAATCAAACAAAAGGCTTTATGGATGCTTATACGAGAATCCGGATACCTAACCGAAATCTGCGTATGAGCAAGACCCGTAAAGATCGTTCTGACATTCAGGTCGGGAACCTCGAAAAGAAGCATAAGCTTGAGCCCGGTACAATTCGTAATACCGACCATACTGACGCGCGTTCGGATAAAGAACTTGGTACGCTCCAGCGCGAATATGGCGAACAGGCTATGGAAGGTATGTTCGATTCAGAGGAAAATCATTCGGAAACGTAGCGTTTAGACGCGTTAGTCAACGCATCCAGTACATTTCGTAGTTCCTGAACGAGAACCGGATCAGTTACGCGTCCATCGGCATCTAATCTGCGTCGGACAAAAGGTACAATCAGGGATGCCCCTTTCGGTAGATCGGCTGTTAAAACGGACAGCGTGTACGATAGCGAAGCGTGTGCTCGTGAGCCTCCCGTATCGGACGGACTAGCGCTAATAACACCAACGGATTTGCCGACAAATTCGCCCGACGAGGCTAACCAATCGAGCATATTTTTCAGGACACCCGGTATACCATGAATGTATTCGGGCGTACAGATGATCACTGCGTCGGCGTGTCGGATTAAGGTGCGAAGTCGATGAACAGGTTCGGACGTATTGGCATGGTCGCGTTCCGGACTGAAGTGCGGCAGCTCGTCCAGGTCATTGTAAAGGGTAACCGCTACGTTATCAGGGGCCTGATCAGCTAAAGCACGTAGGAGAGCCGTATTGGTTGAGGTAGGGCGAAGACTGCCGGAGATGGCAAGAATGTTCATAGTCGTTGCGAGGCTGTTTCAGCGCAACACCTTCGTGATCTCGTTTAGTTTCTCCATTTTCTGAACGAAATCTCCTTTTAACTGCTTACGGATGGCCGTCAGGTTGTCCAGCGTTTCCTGCAAACTGTCGGGTAGAATATCTTCGAGCACTTCCCGAAAACGTTTGGCAAACGTCGGCGATTTGCCATTGGTCGAGATGGCTATTTTTAAGTCCCCTTTCTTTACCACTGAACTCAGGTAAAAATCGCACAGATCAGGCGTATCTGCTACGTTCACCAGGATTCGGTGGCGTTTACAATCATCATGAACTTGCAGGTTTACGCGTTTGTCGTTTGTGCCAGCAATAACAAGGTCTTTGTCAGAGAGATAAAGCTCGTGATACGGTTCCTGAATCAGTTGCAGCTTAGGGAATTGCAAGTCCATATCACGGATTTCTTCCCGAATTTCAGGAGCTACCAGCGTAACGCGGGCGTCAGGCGAATTAGCGAGTAAGGCCGTAAGTTTTTCCAGACCGACGTAGCCTCCGCCGACAATCAGTACGTGTAATTGTTCGGCCTTAACAAAAATGGGGAAGAGGGTATTCATAAAAAAGTCGTCAGCCGATAGTTAGTAGTTGTCAGTCATTTGGCGATAACCAAATCTACAGAACAAACTAGTAACTATCGACTGACGACGATGAACTGTTAACGAATTTTTAAAACTTAAACCCTAGGTTCACACCCAGAATCCGGCGTTTGCTGTTTCCACTGGTAAGGACATCGGCAAAACCGTGGTGATACACAAAGTCCAGCATAATTGGGCCTGCATCAAAACCAAGGTTCACAAGACCGTTGATTGTAGCCGCCTGAAAGTCAGCATTACCTAAATTGAAATCATTTTTATCCGTACCCAATGGCGTAGCATATTCAGCGCCTAAGGCCAGTCGAATGCCCGATACACCGCGATCCGACTGTGCCAGCTTAACACCGACATAGGCAGGAACGTGTAGATACCGCTGATCAATATTGCCAATAAGTTCACTAACGTTACCCGCCTGGCCGTCGCCTGCCCGATAAAACTCAGAGCTGGACGTTAGATATTCAGCACCAACCTGTCCGTAGATGCGGCCACCACCGCGAACCAGAAAACCCAGTTGATAGCCTAAGCGTCCCGTTAAATTTTTCCCGTCTACGGTTTCGCCCTCGAACCGGGTGGAGTTGGCTCCTCCATAAATGCCAAATGTAAAATGCTTGTAGTTCTGACGCTGTTCCTGACGTTCAGAGACCTCCTGACTACGTTGCCCATCTTCAAATCCTTCGTCGTAAGCCCGGCTTAAGTCGCGTTCATCAAACATCCGATTATCGCCAATTCGGCCCTGATATCGATTCTCATAGCGAGGAAATTCTTCATTCCGACGGTTGTACTCCCGGCGCTCATCGATCATGTTATCGCGATAACGATCATTTTGCCGATCAGAACGCCGTTGGTCCCGGCTATCATAACGGTCACTGTTGTAGCGGTCGTTGTATGAATTGTATTGCTGGCCAAAAGTGAGCGTAGTACTACAGATACCGGCAATCAGAAAAGCAGTTTTAGTGAAAGTTTTCATAAGTGAGCATGTTGAGTATTTAGTGCTACAACCGTTCTTCTGTTGAGAATGTTTGGCTGGAGTGGCTGTAGGCGGGTTTTAATTGTATAGAAAAGCCGCCCTCGTTGGAAAGCGGCTTTTCTATAATGGAAGTCTGGTTTTAGAATTTAAAGCCAACGCTGGCGCTCAGTATCCGACGCTGTGAACTTGCAAAACCCGTTTCCTGCGTAACGACATTGCTAAAGCCATAGTGATACGTTAGATCGAGAAATACAGGACCCGCATCAAAGCCTAGTTGCCCCAGCCCGTTGAACGTACCGGTTTTAAGCCGGAAGTTGTTCAGATCACCGAACCGGTTACTGTCCGAACCGATCTGGTTAGCATACTCAACACCGACCTGCACACGTACTGCTGAAATTCCACGGTCCGATTCTACTAATTTGTAACCGATGTAAACCGGCACCTGGATGTACTTAAGGTTAATCTGATCTTTGATGGACGTTGGCGACTGACCAGAACCGGCGACAAAATAGTTTGAACTAGAGGCAAAATACTCAGCGCCAATCTGACCGTAAAGGCGACCACCACCCCGTACGAAGAAACCAGCCTGATAACCCAAACGACCTGTCAATTTATTGTTGACGCCGTTGTCGACGGATTCACCTTTAAACTTGGTTGTGTTCAAACCAGCGTAAATACCGAAGACAAAGTTTTTATAATCTTTCTTGTCCTTAACCCGGGTCGTTGTGTATGTATCTGTGGTAGTGGTTTCCGTAGTAGTCGTACCAGTTGTCGATGGCGAAGCCATGCTGTTGGTCGAATACGTACCATTGGTACCCGTGCTGCTGTTCTCCATCATCGAACTGTTCGTAGTAGAATTGTTCGAGCTGTTAGACATCGTATTTGATGAATTTGTCGAGTTGACCGCGTTTGTGCTATCCGTTGTAACTGGCGATACGTAGCTGGGATTCGTTGTTGAACTTGTCGTCGAATACGTGTTGGTAGTCGTCTGAGCATTCGCGATACCGAAACAACTAAGGCAAATTGCCAATAGGGAGAATTGCTTTTTCATGATTTCAATCATCGTTGAGTTTTATAAATAATAAAAGGGCGTAATCGAAATTACACCCTTTTAACAGAGGTTTGGTAAGCAATGTTTTGAACTATTCCGATTTTAGGGCAAATTTAATTTGTCGCTTTTTTTCAGAAAAAAGCATCTAAATAGCCCAAAAGTCAGGCGGCTCTCATCGATTTGAACGCATTCATCAGGCCATTTGTCGAGCTGTCGTGTGTACTAACCGGGGTATCGTCCTGCAACTCTGGCAGAATCCGGCTCGCTAGTTGTTTACCTAGCTCAACGCCCCACTGGTCAAAGCTGAAAATATCCCAAATTACGCCCTGTGTGAAGATTTTGTGCTCATAAAGAGCAATCAGACTGCCGAGCGTTCGGGGGGTCAACTTCTTGAATAGAATGGAGTTGGTTGGCCGATTTCCTGAAAACATTTTGAATGGGGCTAAAGCCTTTATCTCGTCTTCGCTCTTCCCTGCTTTCCGTAATTCGTCGGCCGCTTCCTCTTCGGTTTTGCCGTTCATGAGGGCCTCCGTTTGGGCAAAATAATTGGCCATTAAAATTTTATGATGATCGCCGATAGGCCGTTGGCTAATCGCAGGGGCCAGAAAATCGCAGGGAATCAGTTTGGTGCCCTGGTGAATCAACTGATAAAACGCGTGCTGGCCATTGGTGCCGGGCTCACCCCAGATGATCGGACCCGTCTGATAATCAACCGGATGGCCGTCGCGATCCACCGATTTGCCGTTACTTTCCATATCGCCCTGCTGAAAATAAGCGGCAAAGCGATGCATGTATTGGTCATAGGGGAGGATAGCTTCCGTTTGGGCACCAAAAAAATTATTGTACCAAATACCAACTAACCCCAGGATAACAGGCAGATTCTGGTCGAGGGGCGTGTCCCGGAAGTGCTTGTCCATTTCGTGGGCACCGTCCAGTAATTCCTCAAATTTATCGAAGCCGATGTAAAGCGCAATTGACAGACCAATAGCCGACCATAGTGAATACCGTCCACCGACCCAGTCCCAGAAACCAAACATGTTCTCAGGGTCAATGCCGAACTTCTCTACGTCTTTTTTGTTGGTCGAGAGGGCTGCAAAGTGTTTGGCAATGGCGGCTTCGTCTTTAGCTGCATCCAGAAACCACTGCCGGGCCGTCTGGGCATTGGTCATCGTTTCCTGGGTTGTAAAGGTTTTGGAGGCAATCAGGAACAGCGTTGACTCAGGACGTACCGTTTGCAGGGTTTCGTAAATGTGTACCCCATCAACATTCGAGACAAAATGCACACGCAGTTTTTTGTCGTCGGCGTAAGGTTTCAGTGCTTCGGTCACCATAACCGGGCCGAGGTCAGAACCGCCGATACCGATGTTTACTACGTCGGTAATGGTCTCTCCCGTGTAACCCTTCCATTCGCCCGACCGAATTCGTTCTGTAAAAGACTTCATGTGAGCCAGTACCTCATTCACGTCGGGCATTACGTCCTTGCCATCTACCAGAATTGGCGTATTGGCACGATTTCGTAACGCTACGTGCAGAACGGCCCGATCTTCCGTACGATTTATTTTGTCGCCCGAAAACATTTTATCGATGGCATCTTTTAGCTCGGCCTGCTCCGCCAGTTGAATGAGTAATTTCAACGTTTCGGACGTAATACGGTTTTTCGAGAAGTCGAGCAGAATATCCGCAAACTGACGCGAGAACGTAGCAAATCGCTCAGGATCTTCAGCAAACAGATCGCGCATATGACGATCTTTCAGGCTATCGTAATGGGCTTGCAGTTGGGCATAAGCCGGTAAATCAGTAAAGCGATGATTGGCGAGCATGAGGTACTTTTGGGTTTTGTCCAAGTTGTCGGCGCGAATATCGTCAATCCCCACAATCTTTTTTCCTCTATTTTTGCGGTTCTTTCCCGGACTGGGAGAAGCGTTTTTTCATCAATTCGCTTATTAATGAATCAAAAACTTTTTTATTCGCTCGTACTGGCCATCATTGGGATTTTGGTTTTTATCCCGTTTCTGGGGGGCGTCCGGCTGTTCGACTGGGACGAAATCAATTTCGCCGAATGTGCACGCGAGATGATTGTTCTGGGCGATTATTTACATGTTCACATTGATTTCAAGCCGTTTTATGAAAAGCCACCGTTGTTTTTCTGGCTGCAATCAATGATGATGAATCTCTTTGGCATCAACGAGTTTTCGGCTCGGCTGCCCAACGCCATATGCGGCATCATTACGTTGGTTTATCTGTATCATCTCGGCCAGAAACTGCACGGGCATCGTTTTGGACTGTTGTGGGCGCTGGCTTATCTGGGCTCCGTAACGCCCCATCTGTATTTCCGATCGGGTATCATCGATCCTTTTTTTAACCTGTTCATTTTCGTCAGTTTAGTCAACGTGATATTTGCCTCATGGAAACGCGAACGGCTGGGTGGCGCCATGACTGTGCCGAAAAAAGAATGGACTTATATTTTGCTGGGCGGTTTTGTACTGGGCCTTGCCATCCTCACAAAAGGGCCGGTGGCTTACCTTATTATTTGTTTGTGTCTGGGTACGTATTGGGCATTAAACCGGTTCCGGTGGTTCATTACACCCCTGCAATTTCTGGCGTTTTCGGCAGCCGCTTCGGTAGGTTCATTGCTTTGGTACGGCCTTGATATCTATCTGAATGGCCCGACGCTGGTACGTGAGTTTCTCGCTTATAGTATAAGGCTCCTGAGTACCCCCGACGCGGGTCATGCAGGTTTTCCTGCGTATCACTTTGTCATTCTGCTAGTCGGCTGTTTTCCAGCTTCGATTTTCGGGATCAGGGCGTTTGGGCAACTTTTTATAGAGCGCAATTATCAGCGTGAGTTCCGCCGGTGGATGCTGATTCTGTTCTGGGTTGTGCTGATTCTGTTCACGATTGTACAATCGAAAATAGTGCATTACTCGTCACTCTGCTATTTCCCGTTAACGTATCTCGCGGCCCTGACGCTGTTGCAACTGGAAGAACGAAAAATTCAGTTTAACAACTGGATGCGGGCCGGACTGATTCTTGTTGGCGGACTTTTTGTGGTCGCCATCGGGGGTTTGCCACTTGCTGCCCGTCGGATGGATTTAGTACGTTTGGTAGCCGATCAGGACCCCTTTTCGCAGGGAAATCTGGATGCTAAAATCGACTGGCCTCTCTGGACCATTCTGCCGGGTATCTGGTTGTTGTTCGTTCTGATCGTTGTGATTCGCTGGTACAACCAGCGCGAACCCGCCCAGGCATCAGTAGTGCTTTTTGGTGGTATGGCCGTGTTTATTACGTTGACTCTCTGGTTTTTTATTGGTCGGATCGAAGGGATTTCGCAGGCGGCTGCCATGCGTTTTTTCGAACGGGCACAGGGGCAGGACGTTTACGTGAGAACGTATGGATATCATAGCTATGGCCCTTATTTCTACACGCAGAAACCTGCCGTAACCAATCCCAATTATTATAATGATGATTGGCTGCTACGTGGTAAGATTGACAAAGACGTCTGGTTCATCCGTCACGCTTCGGAACGCCCTACAGTGCTCGATTCTCTACCCGACGTTCGGAAAACAGGTGAAGAAAATGGCTTCGTATTTTATCAGCGATCGGCAAAGTGACATATTGATTCCTTCGATTATGATGACCAATGAACTGGATATTTTTCTGGCTATCGGTCAATCGCTGGCTGGAACTGAACGTAATAAACTTTTTGGGCTGCCTTGTTTCCGGATTGACGGGAAACCCTTCATCTGTTTATTTCATAACGAGATGGTGTTTAAACTCACTGGCGAGGCTCATCAGGAGGCTTTGAGCCTGGATGGGGCACAACGGTTTGATCCATCGGGTAAACAGCGCCCGATGCGGGAATGGGTACAATTGCCATTCGATTATGCCGAGAAATGGGAAGATTTTGCGCAGGCTGCTTATGTGTACGTGAAAATGCTGCCCTAACGTGATAATATACCAGCGCCAACGTAGTAGAAGGCCGTAAACGCTGGCCGCCGACTTTGACTCACGTTCCTGAGTAGACAAGAAGCGACCGTTTCCTCAATAACTTATGAAATGAACGTAGTATCCCTTTACATTTAATAATGATACTATGCAATAGATATATGTTTGATTAGAATGAAGTTACCTTGAGGCCACCCTTTACCGACTAACCAAAAAACGTAACATCATGAAAAAAGCCATCCACCTTTCTCTTATAGGTATTGTTCTGGGGGGCGTATCGTTCACAAATCCTCCTGATAAATTCGTTGGCCGCTGGCAACCAAACCTGGGGCCTGGGACAGCCGCCGTATCCGTTTTTCGGGCGGATGGCACGTTTGATATTTTCCTAAATGGTAAAACCTTCGTGAGCGGAAAATACCGGGTTAGTCAGGATACGCTATCGATTTCTGATCCCATCTGTGGCCCTGGTTATTATGGGAGCTATCAATTAACCTACATCACTGAAGATTCTGTTCGGCAAACCCTCATTCAGGACACTTGCCGGGTTAGGCGGAACTCTATCGCGTCCTCACCGACGTTAGTACGGGTAAAATCCGCGAGGCCGTGAAAACGTACGTTTTCTTTCTAACAGCAGTCGGAATTGTGGGCCTGCTCAATGCTGCGTTTATAACGAATGAACCAACCGACAAAGCTACGTTAGGACGAAGGCTATTTTTTGACTCGATTCTGTCGCGTAACCGGACCGTTAGTTGTGCTACGTGCCACCGGGAAGAATACGCCTTTGCTGATACGTCGGCGGTCAGTCTGGGCGTACTTGGTCGTAAGGGAAAACGGAATACGCCCTCAGCCATGAATGTGCTTTTACAAACTAGTTTCTTTTGGGATGGGCGGGCTGCCACACTTGAAGAACAGGCGCTGATTCCCATTGCTAATCCCGATGAGATGGATTTGCCGATTGACATCGCTGTAAAACGCTTAAATAGCAGCCGAACGTATCGCACTTATTTTAAACAGATTTTTGGCGAATTGCCAACGAAAGCGAACTTGGCAAAGGCACTGACCGAATTTCAGAAGACCCTTGAAACGCCCGAAACACCTTTTGACGACTGGCGCATGAACGATAACGAAAATGCTGTAAGTGAGTCGGCCAAACGTGGCTTCGCTTTGTTCAATGGCAAAGCTAACTGCATACAGTGCCATTTTGGTGCCAATTTCAATAATTCGGAGTTTAGGAATATCGGTCTGTTCGATGGTAAAACGTTAGCTGATAGCGGCCGGGCGGTTGTTACCAAAAGAGCGACCGATCTGGGAAAATTCAAGATCGGTCCTCTACGTAACGTAGCGTTGACGGCCCCTTATATGCACAACGGTATGTTCAGAACGCTGGCTCAGGTCATTGATTTTTACGATGATCCTGACAAAATCGTTCCGAACGCTATCAATCGCGATCCGCTACTGGCGAAACCACTGGGTTTAACAGTTCAGGAAAAGAAAGATCTGGAGAGCTTCCTCCTGTCACTGACCGATAAACGTTTTTTAGTCAAGGCAAAACCGAATTAGTGTGATGCTAGAGTGTACAGACGTTAAACATCACTCCAGATAAACGGATGTGAGTCAACTGACAAAAAACTGTTAATGCCGTTAGGTAGTTATAGCGCTATGACAACCTCAACACGATCAACACTGAATCTATCGGCATTGGCTGGCTTTTCCACGCTAAGGCAGATCTCTACGCTTATTTGGTTAGGGTTTTTACTAACGAGCTTAGTAGCCTGCAGTCAGACGGGGCAGACGGACGTTGCTAAAAGAAAACTGCGTTTGTCGGTAGGGGAAATAAAAGAAGTATCCCTGCCGCGGCAGGGGGATGGCTCGCAGGAGCTGATCGGTACGTCCGACAATCAGGAAGTGGTTGAAGTATCCAGACAGCAGTTGGCTCCGGCGGTCGATACATTGAAGCGCGACAACAGTGGACCCGCCATTTTCCAGATAAAAGGCGTTACTGTTGGCACGGCTAACGTTGTTTTCTCTACAAAACCGATTAATCAGACCGGAAGCGGACAGCCTGTTCGTACGTACGTTGTACAGGTGACGGCTAAATGATTTACGTTTGAAAAGAATCCTGTCAAAATCGGCAATGGGTAATTTCCCCTGAACAACCGGCTCACTCCCTCCGTTACGTTTCGGAACAACCTGAATTACACTGTGTCATCATCCACCGCTGTTAACGTATCGTCGCCCAATAAATGGATTATTTTGGGAACGGTGATGTTTGGTACGTTTATGTCGACGCTCGACAGCAGCATCGTCAATATTGCGCTACCAACCATTCGGCGTGAGCTAAATGCTGGCGATAGCGTCGAGTGGATTGTTCTATGTTACCTGCTCACGACAACCAGTACGTTGCTGATCATGGGTAAGTTGTCGGACTGGGTGGGCCGACGACAACTCTATATCACTGGCTTTTGCGTGTTTGTACTAGGCTCATTGTTGTGTGGCCTGGCCTGGAACCTATGGTCGCTGGTAGGGTTTCGGGTCGTTCAGGGCCTGGGGGCTTCCATGATTTACGCCGTCGGACCGGCCATTATCAGCGATGCGTTTTCGCCGAATGAGCGCGGACAGGCGCTGGGTTTTATGGGGTCGGTGGTAGCCGCCGGATCAAGTGCCGGTCCGGTTATCGGTGGTTTGTTACTCAGCAAATTCGGCTGGACAAGTATTTTCTTCGTGAACGTACCGATCGGAATAATCGCCATCTGGCGGGCCTGGACCATTATACCCGAAAGCCCAAAGGTGAGTGGACAGCGTTTCGATCTGTTAGGCGCGGGGCTATTTTTAATCGGTGTCACTACGTTTTTGTTGGGGTTGGATTTTGGGCCGGAACCGCGCTATGGCTGGGACAATACGTTCGTGATTACGCTACTGTCTGTTGGCGCTGTACTGCTTGCATTTTTCCTGATCTGGGAAATGCGGGTTCCTGAACCGATGCTACGTCTTGGCTTGTTCCGAATCTGGCCGTTCACGTCGGCTATTCTGGCCGCCTTTTGTGGATTTGTGGCTTCTGGTGGTAATCTGTTTGTCATTCCCTTCTTTTTGCAGCAATTGCTGGGCCTAAATCCCGAAAAAGCAGGTTTGGTATTGTTAGCGGGACCGTTAACATTGAGCGTTGTGGCTCCGCTGGGCGGGTATTTATCCAGCCGAATCAGTGCCCGATGGATATCCACGGCAGGACTGCTCATTACGGCCTGCGGTTACTTCGCTTTCTCTTTCTTGGCCGCTGATTGGGAATGGAGCGATGTTGTGTGGCGCAGTTCGCTGGTTAGCCTGGGGTTTGGGTTGTTTCAGTCGCCAAACAGCAGCAGTGCCCTTAATGCGGCACCGTTGGATCAGCGGGGTATTGCCAGCAGTATGATTGCCTTTATGCGTAACCTCGGATTTGTGGTCGGGATTGCGTTAGCTGCGGCCGTATGGTACAGTACGCGTAACCGCTACGCTCTGGCGCATGACGTAACGCCCGAAACGACAACGGCACAAGTTTTTGGCATGCATTACGCCTACCTGACTATGGCAGGGTTAGTTCTGACAGGCGCAATACTATCCTTTCTACGCGGAAAACCTACCCCAGCCTTATCGCCCGCTGTAACTGCCGTTCCTGCCGGTTCGGTTATGAGCCCACCTGCCAATTAAAAAAATAGCCTCTCGAAACGCACCGCCAGTTGGTGCGCTTCGAGTTATAGCAAGTTATCGTTTGGGACCGATAGAATCGTAAATGACTACTTTTTCCCAGAGCGATGAATAATTGTTCCGGAAGTCATCGTGAATGGGGTGTTTCTGATAAGCTTCTTCATCGGCTGCGCTATCGAAAAAACATAGCCAGGAATACGCATAGCTTCGCTCAATAACGTCGCGATTGGTAGCAGCAGGCGTACCAATATGGACCATTTTGATCGTAGGGCATTTGGCGAGCTTATTTAAACCCTCCAGCAGTTTGGCCTTGTCGGCCTGATTACCCGCGTTTTTAAGGTAAAATAAAACGTGGTGAACAAACAGTTCGCCAGCGGCTGGTACTACGTTCGGCAGGCCAGCCCCAACGCCAGCAGCAACACTATTTTTGACAAAACTTCTCCGGGATTGCTCGTTCATGCGATTGTCGATTTATGAAAATGGAGGTTCCAGGAGCAAAAATGTCGAACGATTCGTCATCAGGCAAGTCTGCTTTTTAACTGGGTCAACAAAACCACTTGGTAGGACGCTTAAACTTTTTAACGATTATATAGTCAATAATCTGAATTCTGTTGAGCTAAGGTTAGATGAATTTAACTGATTCTCTTATGAAACGTATCACACTTATTTTGTCTATTGTACTCGGGCTACCCAGCTTAAGTGTGGCCCAGGTTAATCCTAGTTTGATCCAGGCGGGTATTGACGCCTTTAATGCCTATACCCTGAGCGACGCTCAGGTGGCTGAGTATTCCCGGCAGGCTGTACAGCAAATGGACGCCAAAAATCCGGTAGCCGCCCCTAACGACCCCTACACGCAACGCCTGAACCGAATCGTAGCGCGTCATCATAAAGTGGGCGGTTTGCCTATTAATTATAAAGTGTATAAAACGGCCGATGTTAATGCCTTCGCTACGGCCGACGGGAGCGTTCGTGTTTTTAAAGGACTGATGGACGCTATGACCGATAGCGAGCTGCTGGCTGTTATGGGCCATGAAATTGGTCATGTGATTAATCGCGACTCGCGCGATGCCATGAAAAGTGCACTTCGACGGTCGGCGGTACGTAACGCTGCGGCTTCTGGCTCGGGTACGTTGGGCAAGCTCTCGCGGTCGCAGTTGGGTGGAGTAGCGGATTATCTGCTGGGCGCATCGTTCAGCCGACGGCAGGAGTCTGAGGCTGATGATTATAGTTACGACTTTCTGAAACGTAACGGTTATAACGTACTGGCGCTGGCTACGTCGTTTGAGAAACTGGCTAAGTTGAGTGGAGGAGGCCAGGGGGGACGGGTTACCCAGATTCTTTCCACTCACCCGGACAGTAAAGCCCGTGCGCAGCGCGTCCGGGATCGCGCCAGACGTGATGGACTGGTAAAAAAATAAGCGATCAGACTGGAGAGATCAATCTGAAGCTGGAAAAGGAATAGTAAGCCTTATAAACAGATTTATGACCGTATTGTAAAAAAAATACAAGAAATAGTCCTTTCTGTGTAATTTTAATTTGTAAACGGACTATTGTTTTTTGCAGTGCGCACGTACTTTTTTCTGATCCTTTTGATATCCTACGTAGCGGGATTCGCTCAGACGCAACGTTCTGGTGGGATGCAAATGGACTTACCTGTCAGCAATCAGTTCGATCACCTTTCCATCAAAGATGGTCTTTCCAGCAACTCCATCAACTGTATTCTTCAGGACCAGGAAGGATTTATGTGGTTCGGAACCAACGATGGCCTGAATAAGTATGATGGCTATACGTTCACGACACTAAAGCCAAACCCGGACGATCCGGGACACAGTTTCCAGAACGGTCAGATATCGGGCTTCTGCGAAGATGGGAAAAATCGGTTATGGGTAGCCACACAGGGAGGATTGCATGAAGTTGATAAACGAACGGGACGCGTTACACCCCATCCGATTCGGGGCAGCAACGCCGATCGATGGAACTATCAGCATTCGGTTTATGAAGACAGCCGACACGTATTATGGATTAGTACATTAGCAGGATTGGCGCGCTACGAGCCTGCGTATCATCGGTTTACGCTTTATCCTTCCCCACATCCCGAAGCAAGTATCAAGACCGTTTTTGAGGATCCGCAGCACCGGCTTTGGGTAGGGACGTATCGCGGTTTGTATTTGCTCAATCGGTCGACGGGTCTATATACGCTGGTGCCTGTTCCGGATGTTTCGAATGAGGCTCAACCTACATTTATTGCCTTTCATCTTGACGCCCGGCAAGTGCTCTGGATGGCTACGGCATCGGCTGGGTACGGTTTATTCCGACTGAACCTGCGCAGCCAGCCCTGGCAGTTGGAACATTATAATCCAGACGGAAAAATAAATCCGTTTACGTTTTTAAACTCGGTACACACTGATGCGCAGGGGATTATATGGCTGGCCACAACATCGGGTTTGCAACGTATCGATCCGGAACGAAATCAGGTATTCACCTATCGTCCTGATCCAAATGCGCCAAAAGGTATCAGCAGCAATACGGCTCAGACAGTTTATCACGACCGGGCGGGTACACTTTGGGTAGGTACTGATAATGGCATCGATCGGCAAGTTGTTAATAGCAAGCCTTTTATAACGTATCAGATAAGACCTAACAAAGGTATTGCCAACCTGCCCGAAAATAAGGTAGTGGCACTCCTGCCGGATAATGACGAGCGATTCTGGATCAGTAATGGTTATACCATATATAGGCCAGAGGCACGTAGCAATCGTCTGCAGGTTATACCGCCCGAGACGTTTGGTTCGCACGGACGATTCAAAAATTATTCGCAATCGCTTTTATCCGATAGTGCTGGTGGAGTCTGGCTTGGTACGTGGTCAGGTTTGTATCATTTTGACCCCACTACCGGCCAATACAGCAGCTATCCGTCAGAAGTACCGGCGGAGTACATCCGCCGTGCTCCAACGGGCGACATCTGGATTGGAGGCTACATATCGCCAGCTTCTGGCATTGCCTCCTTTAACCCGCAAACGCGTCGCTACCGGTATTACAAATATAATCCGAAGGACCCTGGCGGCCTGCCCGATCAATACGTATATGGTTTGTTGGTCAGCCGGGCAGGCGATGTCTGGATTCCATTCCGCACCAACGGAATTGGCCGGTTGAACCCGCAAACAGGCCGGTTTATACATTATACAGCCGGTTCGAAAAGTCGATTAACCAGTAACGATATCATCACGATTTATGAAGACGACACGGGGATTATCTGGGTCGGTACGTTGCAAAGTGGCGTAAATCGATTTGATCCGCACACGGGCTTATTTACGGCAATCACAACCCGCGAAGGATTACCCAGCAACAACATTGTTGGTATTATAAGTGATAAGGCTGGCAATATCTGGCTGAGTACCGATAAAGGTCTGTGTCGGTTTGATCCGCGAACCAATGCTGTGCGTACTTATCAGACTACCAACGGACTGGCTAGTAATGATTTTCTGCGGAACGCTGTTTTTCGGCAGAAGGACCGACTCTATTTCGGCAGCTTGAACGGTGTTGTTTATTTTAATCCGGACAGCATTCGCGACGATACCCGACCTTTTCCAGTCTATATCACAGAGTTGAAAGTCAAAGACCAGGTAAGGCCGCTTACTGACAGTCTGATTACGCTGAGCCATGATGAAAATTTTCTCTCGTTCAGTTTTGCGGCACTGACTTATGCACAGTCGGAGCAGAATCAATACGCTTATCAACTGGTTGGTGTCGACAAAAACTGGGTTCAGAACGGCAGTCGTCATTTTGTTAACTACACGAACCTGTCGCCCGGAGATTATCTGTTTCAGGTAAAAGCTGCCAATAGCGACGGAATCTGGAACGAAAAGGGAACGTCCGTACGAGTTGTTATACGCCCGCCCTGGTGGGCAACCTGGTGGGCATATGGAGTGTATGCTCTACTACTTATTGGGGCTCTCTGGCGTTATTTCCGCTTTTACACAAACCGAATCCGGCAGCAGCAGGAGCTGGAGTTAAACCGTCGGGAAGCTGAGCAACTAAAAACGATCGATGAACTGAAAACCCGGTTTTTCTCGAACATTACGCACGAGTTCCGCACGCCCTTATCGTTGATTATATCGCCCATTGAAAAACTATTGCAGGATAGCCGCTTTGATGCGTCGACACGTCAGACACTGGCCCTGATGCAACGTAATGCCAATCAATTGCTTCGGCTGATTAATCAGCTGCTGGACCTGTCCAAATTAGAGGCCAAGCGGATGGAAACTTCGCTGTTACGTGGCGACGTAACGGACTTCGTTGAGCACGTGGTTGAGTCGTTTCGCCAGGCGGCTGAACAGAAAGGGGTTACGTTGACGTATTCCGCCGAAGACATCCTACGGGAGTATCTGTTCGATGCCGATAAGTGGGAAAAAATTCTGACGAATCTATTATCGAACGCCCTCAAATTTACGGGCGAAGGCGGCAACGTAACGGTTTCGCTGAAGCCTTTCGCCCCGTCCGTAAGTCAGGACATCTCCAGTATACGTGTCAGCATTTCCGATTCGGGTATTGGGATCACGTCGGAAAATCTCCCGCATATTTTTAACCGTTTTTATCAGGTTGATAACTCGCATACACGTGCTTATGAAGGAACGGGCATTGGACTTGCTCTTGTCAAAGAATTGGTTGAGTTGATGAGCGGTTCAATCGATGTAAGTAGTCAGCCAGACATGGGTACTACGTTCAAGCTCCTGTTGCCTGTGAAGCCCGTGTCAAGTGACGTCGATGCGCCAGCCGTGATCCTGACGAACCAGGAACCGATTAGTCAGCAGCTAGTGGCATCTCCCAGGCCGGATAGTAAGCTGTCGACTGCCGAATTGCAGGCTCCTTTGCTGCTCATCGTGGAAGATAATACGGAACTACGCGAGTTTCTGGCTGGCGAACTGGCCTCATCTTACCGGATTCTCCGGGCCGTCGATGGTGAAGCGGGTTGGCAGCAGGCTCAAACTGAACTACCAGACGTTGTTATTTCGGACGTAATGATGCCCCGGATGGACGGTTACACACTGACGCACCTGATTAAGAACCACCCGCACACCAATCATATTGCTGTAGTCATGCTGACGGCAAAAGCCGCTCACCATAGCCGTATTGAAGGATTGGAGGAAGGAGCTGATGATTACCTGTCCAAGCCATTTCATCTGGACGAACTGCATCTGCGGATACGTAATCTGATTTCGCGTCAGCAGAAACTTCGCGATCAATACCGTCAGGAGCTTACTCAGCCCGGCCTAATGCAGTCAATCGATACAGTACAGAATGCTTTTCTTCATCGGGTTTATGATCTGCTGGAAGCGCACCTCAGCAATCCATCCATTGACGTAGACTGGTTGGCCGATCAGCTGGCCATGAGCCGTAAAACACTTTATCGCAAAATTCACAGCCTTGTTCAATTAGCGCCAAACGAACTGATTCGACAGTACAGATTACGTAAAGCCGCCGATCTCCTTCGGGCTGGTTATCATGCTTCCGAAACGGCTTATCTGGTGGGCTTCAAAACACCCTCTTACTTTGCCACTGTCTTCAAAGAGTTCTACCACAAAACCCCTTCTGAGTTCGCTGCAACCGGTCTGGATAAAGTGTAAGAACGCGAATTGGTAAGTAAATAATTGCCCATCCACCGGGCTGGCGACGCTACGTATGATAGGGTCGCCAAACACGGGTTAGTCCCAAAAATCGTACAACGCACAGAAACGCGTGCCATAAGAACCTGCAATGCGGACTGACAGTGAGGCTTTGTGTCAAATTGGGGACAATTGCTTTCACTTTAGGGGCAATCTGCGACCAGAAATAACAACATGCCTGCAAACATTTTACCTTAGTTCGTCCAGACGAATGAGTCTACTTTGCGTACAAAAACCACTAAATTCTTACGCGTCATGAAAGAAAAATTTACCCAAGTGATGAAGAACATTTGGCTAGCCCTGCTCAGTATAGGGTTACTAGGAAACCAAATGGCTCAGGCGCAGTCAATCCCGGATGTTCAGTGGAGTAAAACAGGAAAGACGCTGTCTATACTGGCAGATGGCAACATTGCAACATCAGAATCTATAGGGAGTGATTATAATCCGTCTCAGGTTGTAAAGTATGACCTCCAGGGCAACCGGATCTGGCAGAGCGGCCCCTTGGGCGGTACGTCCTACATCGGTGGCAAATTTCCGCCGGGTATGTGTATTGGCTGCGTTAATGGCTATTCTCCAATCGCCAGTATCTTGTTCACAACACCCACCCCCG